>NZ_BJLL01000031.1:0-29323 GCF_007996925.1 Enterococcus sp. NBRC 3427
TAATTATCACTTATCTATTTGTGATAAGTAGGTAAAATAATTTAGTTTAAATTTATATAAATATATAAGTGCAACAAGAAAATGCTTTTTTAATTGATTATTGATAGTAAAAGAAGGAATGAACAAATTATGTTAAAAGTAGTAGAAGCTTTTTCTGGTATTGGTGCGCAAAAGCAAGCTTTAGAAAAAATAGGTATTGAACATGAAATTATAAATACAATTGAGTGGGATATTAATGCAATTTATGCGTACGACATTATGCACCACGACGATAATACCCCTTCAAATTTAAGTAAAAACGAGATATTGGAGCAGTTGTCTAATGTAACTCTTAGTCCGGATGGGAAAAAGCCGTTCTCAGATCATGGTCTTCGTAGAATTAAAGAGGAGAAATTGCAAAAGCTATATGCAGCAATCAATAGAAATAGAAATCTTTGTGATATAACTCAGGTATCTGGAGATATGATTCCTGATGATACAGATTTATTAACCTATAGCTTTCCTTGTCAAGATCTTTCTGTAGGTTCAGTTTGGTACAATAAGAACAATGATGGAATAAAAAAAGGTGCTAAAACAAGATCAGGTTTACTTTGGGAAATAGAACGCATACTAAAAGAACGTAAAAATGCTAATACTCCATTGCCTAAATTTTTGTTAATGGAAAATGTTAATGCAATTACTTCGCCTAAACATAATCCAAACTTTGTTCAATGGCAAGAGGAATTGAGAGTTATGGGATATACCAATAAAGTTTACAAGGGTTTAAATGCCTTGAATTTTGGTATTCCTCAATCACGTTCAAGGACATTTATGTTGTCAATTAGAAACAGTGAGATAGAGCCGGAAGAAATTTCAAATTTAGATTACAGTATTCAATCAAAATTAGCCGACTTTTTGAGATTTGATTATATGGAAGAAGCAATTGCTGCAACACCTAATTATACTCCAAGTAGAGTGAAAATTTTTGATCGGAACAGACTACTTGCAAAAAATGGCATAGTTCAAGCTGATTTTACTAATACAATATCTACTAAACAAGATCGAAATCCAAATGCCGGCGTAATACTACAGGATGATCGCATGAGATACTTAACACCTCGTGAAACATTTCTATTGATGGGATTTCCGGAATATAAATTTGAGAAACTCTTAAAATCTAATAAAGATAACAAATATTTTACAAATAGCCATTTATATAGGATGTCTGGTAATTCGATTGCCGTTGATGTTTTAACAAAGATATTTGAAGAAATTGACAGATTGAAAGGGATTTACTTCGATGAGTAGCTTTTATGAATTAGTTCCAGATGCTTCCAACCTGATAGAGAGTCAACGCTCTGTCGGATACACATTTGAGACCGCCGTCGCAGATATAATTGACAATTCAGTTTCTGCAGCTGCTACGAGAATTGATATCAATTTTGATAGTCAAAAAAAGTATGTGTCGATACTCGATGATGGAAAAGGAATGTCAGAAAGTGAGTTACTAAAGGCGATGAAATATGGATCAAAATCCATATTTGATATACGTGATCAAGAAGATCTTGGTAGATTTGGACTTGGCTTGAAAATGGCATCGTTTAGTCAGTGTAGAAAATTGACGGTTGTATCAATAAAAGAATCTGAATTTGCAGGAGCAATATGGGATTTAGATGTTATTAAAGAGAAAAATGCCTGGATAGTACAAGTTTTGGATGATGAGGAAATAAAAAGTACTATCAATTTTAGTGAACTAGCACTACTAAATTCCGGGACAATTGTTATCTGGGAAAAATTTGATAAACTGGAACAATCGGCTAATTTTTGCTCGAATTTTGAAGAGGTATTGGAAAAAACTGAAAATCACTTGTCCTTAGTGTTTCATCGCTTTCTGCAAGAAGATCAATTACGTATTTTCTTTAATCAGAGATCCATTGATTTTGTTGATCCCTTTTTTGTTAATAATAAAGCCACGCAACCGAAATCGTCAGATGTGATTTTCGAGACTACTCGCAACGCGAGAGTTGATGTCAAACCATATATAGTCCCTTATCAAAAACGTTTAACACAGAAAGAAAGGCACATATTGAAAAAATATGAGCATAATAAACTTGGTCCGGGTTTATATATTTATAGGAATCGACGGTTAATTGCATGGGGAAAGTGGTTTAGGCTTGTTCGTACAAACGAATTGGCAAACTTAGCTAAAATTCAGATAGATATCCCAAATACGATTGATGATCTTTGGGAAATTGATGTAAAAAAATCACAACTAAATATCCCGACTAGCCTCAGAACGCAACTTAGGAATATAATCATGAAGAGTATTGGTGAATCAGAGAGAGTTTATAGGTATCGGGGTACAAAAAGAAACAAAGATGATTTGCAATATGTGTTTGATCGGGTTGAGAAAGATAATAAAGTTGCTTATTACTTAAATATGGATAATCCTCTGATAAAGCAACTTCAAGATAATTTATCAGATGTTGATATCGCCATATTTACAACATTATTAAAGCAAATTGAAGAGCATTTACCATTGGATAGTATTCAGTATGACTTGGCTTCAAACAAAGAAATTAAAAAAAATGAAGATACAGATGATGAAGTTTACGAAGAGATAATGTTGCTACTTAAAAATCAAACAACCGAAAAGAGTAAAAAGGTGTTGTTGAATAGCCTAAAATATTCAGAAGTTTATTCAAAAAAAACAGCCTTATTGGTTAGAATAGAGCGTGAGTTAAATGGTTGATTATGAACTAATAGAGAAGCACTTTAATACTGCTAAAACCGCCATTGAGAGTGAAAAAAAACAAACTCCAGAAGACATTGAAACTCATCTAAATTTATTCAAAACAACAATTTTTGGAATGGATGATGATACTTTTAAAGAGTTAATTAACAGAATTTTAGCTATTGTACCTGTCAGTCTTGAACCAGCAATGACATTATCTGAACCAAGTCCTAAATGGTTTACAGAGTCGCGTGCTGATCGAGGGAGCAAAAGATTCGATGCTTATGAGCTGTACCTTCAAAATGTTTTAGGGTATTCATCCAATGTGGTGACAACGATCGGAAACTCAATGGATACTATTATGAACAATCTTGGTGATCCTACTTTTGAGGGTGAGTTTGTAAAAAAAGGTCTGGTGATTGGCGATGTTCAATCTGGTAAAACAGGAAATTTTATTGCCTTGATGAACAAAGCTGCTGATGCTGGGTATAATATGATTGTTATTACTACTGGGACGATAGAAAAATTGAGAAGACAAACTCAGGTTCGTATAGAAGAGGGCTTTTTGGGATACTTCACTGCAACTCGTAATCGAGAATCGAAGACCAAAACTGTTAAGGACTTTGGAAATACCGAACAAACTTTAGCATTAACTAATGCGGATAGGGATTTTAACTTAAAAACAGCAAATCCTTTCGGGTTTGGCGTAGCTCCTATTGTAGCAGTGATCAAGAAGAATAAGAAATCAATTGAAGACTTGGCTGAGTGGTTACAGAATAATAACCAACAAGACATTAGTCGTTTAGGGAAAATTGACCGAAGTATTCTTTTCATTGACGATGAGGCGGACAACGCTACTGTTAATACTAAGAAAATGGGAGACCCAACGACTATTAATCGAGGTATTAGAGCAATATTAAATCTCTTTCGACGTGCTAGCTATGTTGGTTTCACTGCGACCCCTTTTGCTAATATAATGATAGATCATAAAATTAAGGACGATCTTTTTCCAAGCTCCTTTATTCAAGTGTTAGAAACTCCATCTAACTACATGGGAGCAAGTACGATTTTTCCCGAAGAAGATGAGGGCGGTATTTACCATGATGTTTTAGTTTCAAATGATGATGCTGAGGACTATATTCCAATTGTAATTCCAAAAGAAGAGAAGACGACATTCGTTGTTCCAGCCTTGCCCCCAAGTATGGAGGAAGCCATCCGTATTTTCTTTTTGCAAAATGCAATTAGGGATTTGCGAGGAGATCGTAAAAAGCACCGTTCTATGCTAATCAACGTCAGTTACTTGAATAGGATTCAAGAACAAATAAAAAATTTAGTTGATGCTTACGTGGGCGACTTAAAACGTCAAATCAGGCATTATATTTTAGATAAGAATAAAGCAATGCATCTTGATATGAAAGCGGTTTTTGAAGAGAAATTTCATAACATACCAGAGACCTGGAATGATGTGTATCCAATTCTATACAAATCAACAGATACTATCGAAGCTCACGTGATTAATAATGCGAATAAGGGATTTCAGTATGAGGATTATCCCAATGGTGCCAGAGTAATTGCTGTTGGTGGATTTGCGCTTTCTCGCGGATTGACTCTCGAAGGATTATCAACAAGTTATCTATATAGAAATACGTTAATGTATGACACGTTGATGCAGATGGGACGTTGGTTTGGATATCGACCAAGATACGACGACATCATCTACCTTTATATGCCTGAAAGATCCGTAGATTGGTACTATCAAATATTGCAAGCAATGAATGATTTAAAAAAACAGATAAAAGAGATGATAAACGAAAGGAAAACACCAGAAGATTTTGGCTATTATATTCGGGAGGCCGAGAATAAGGACGAAGCAACGATATTAATCACTGCTAGGAATAAAATGCGAAATGCAAAGAATTACGATGTCACAATTCGTATTTCCGGTGATTATAAAGAGACCACAAAATTATCACTTAATGTAGTGAATAGAAATAATAGTTTCATGAAACAATGGTTTGAAAAGAATAGATCTTTATTTGATAGTGAGCTTTTAATTAAGGATGCGCCAAAAGAAGTAGTTGAAAAACTTCTTCTAGAATATTCTTATGGATCTTACAATAAACTGAATCTTTCAGTAGCTCAAGAAGCACTGAAAAATTTTGATAAATTTGATATAAAAATTGGTGCAAAGTCAGGTGCGAGTGCCAACTGGGATTCAATTATGGAAAAAAGCAGGACTCGTGGGTTCCGTTATGTAAAAGAATTTGATTTAATTGCCTTTGGAAATTCACGCATTGGTAGTGTTAGAGATGGACAATATGGGCTCACACAGCAACAAAAAGAAAAGGCGAAGGATTTTAAGAATGAAAAGGACTACTTTTCTAACTTTTATTCTAATGAACGAAATCCATTAATAGTGATCTTTCCTGTGAGGCTGCCAGAACCAAAGAGTGTAGATAAAATATCTCACGATTTTTGGGAGAATCATAAGAATGATATTTTTTGGGCATTATCACTGGGGGTTCCTAACTCAAAGCTAGATCCGATAAATTATAAAACTAAGATGAATACTGTGTTGCAACAGCAATTACTCACTCAACGGGAGATAGAGGCTGATGATGAGTTTGAGGAGGATATTGAATGAAAACTGATAGCTTTTTCCTTGTTCCTCAGATTAAAGCAACGCGCGTTTATATGGGAATCGATAACCGTGGTATGGAATCGGTTGCGATTGATTTCACATGTGCGCCAGATTTTGAATTAAACACAAACAAAATTTCCAGTCGTATCGTTTCAATTAATGACACTCAGCGTTTATTCATATCATTGGTCGATGATGATTCAACTACAAAGGAAATATTTGAGATATTTTCTAAAGACATCATCACAAGTATTGAAGTTGCAACCACTGAAATGGAAGTCTTATCAATCATTGCAAATAGATTTAAATATTGGACCGAATTATTTAAAAGACCAAAAGGAACATACGATGAAAAATGGATTCAGGGTTTTTGTGGAGAATTATGGTTTCTTGATAATGTTCTAATTGATAAAGTAGGTAGCGATGAAGCTATAAGTTCCTGGACCGGACCTGAAAAGGCAAATCAAGACTTCATTACTTCTAAGAAAATTTTTGAAATAAAGACAAAACTTCAGCAAGTCAACTCTATTAGAATTTCAAATGAAAATCAACTTTCAAGAAATATGTATCTAGCTGTCATCGAGTTCTCTAAATCTAGTGAGATAGCCTCAGATTCTTTTAATCTATATAAATTGATATCATCGATTTCTGCTAAAATTAAAAATCCAAAAATTCATGGGGAATTTAATAGAAAACTTTTAGAACTGGATCTTTTCCCAATTGCTAATGCAAAAATGTATGATAAATATTCTTATGAGTTTGTTTCTCTTGATTATTATAGAATTAATAGGAAGTTTCCCTTTATTGATCATAAAGATGTACCGAGCGCCATAATACAATATAGCTATGAATTATCTCTTAATAATATAGCAGAATTGAAATCAAGTGAGGAAGAAATATGGAATTAAAAGATTTTCATCAATCTTTTATACAACAAGTGAATGAAGACCGGCAATTGACTGGTTCTACTTTCGAAGAGGCTTTTTTTGAAACCTATGCTGATTATTTAGTAGAAAATGATGAAATTATAGGCGAACCAAATTTTCTTCATTTTGAAATGCCGCTATCTCGCAATCAGAAAGCATGTATTTCCGGCTTTGCATACAATGAATTAGATGGAATTTTATATTTAATACTTGTGGATGACATTAATTTCACTGACGAAATTCCAACTTTATTAATTGCTGATGCTGAGAGACTTTATAAGAGAGCTAGAAACTTTTTTTCACATTCCGAAGAAATTGCAAGGTATGGTGAAGAGTCAAATGAAGCTGTAAATCTTGCTAGGGCAATTTATGTAAGAAAAGAAAGTGATAAAAATCAGTTTTACGAATTGACATCAATTAAGGTCTTTATTTTCACTGATAAACCCTTGACGCGTACTTTGAAAAGGATAGAAGACGAACAAATTCAAGATGTGAAAATTTCAACTCAACTAGTTGGGATAGAACGTATCTTGAGTTTGTCAGAAAGTAGAAAAGGCAAAGTCGATTTAGAAATCGACTTGAATAGCTTTCAATTAATACCTGCAATAAAGGCTAATGAGTCTGATGATTATGAGTCATATCTGTGCAATATAAATGGGTACACTTTAGCAAAACTATATAACGAATATGGTAGTAGATTAATAGAGAGTAATGTTCGTTCTTTTTTGCAGACACGCGGTAACGTCAACAAGGGAATTAGACTGACTATATTAAAGGAGCCGGAGAAATTCTTTGCTTATAATAATGGATTAACTTGTACGGCTAAAAGTATAGTTTTTAAGAATAACATCATCTCGGAAATTGTTGGTTTGCAAATTGTAAACGGAGGTCAGACAACAGCTAGTCTTGCGAATGTACTTGTTAATGAGAAAGGTGGCGCTGAAAAGCTTCAAGAAGTCTCAGTTCCGATGAAATTGAATGTTATAAAAAATGTGCAGATTGAAGATGAATTGGTTCCAGCTATTTCCCGCTATGCTAATTCACAGAATAAAGTGTCAGATGTTGATTTAGCAAGTAATCATCCATTCCACAAAAAAATTGAAGAACTTTCTAGAAAAATTTCTACGCCTGCGGCAGATGGCTTTTCTCATGGAACCTATTGGTATTATGAAAGAGCAGCAGGACAATATGCACAAGAAACATATAAAATGCCCAAGGGACAAAGAAATAATTTCTTGAAAAGAAATCCGAAGAATCAAATGTTTAAAAAATCTGATTTTGCCAAATACTTTAACATATATCAGAAACGACCTGATGTTGCTTCTAAAGGAGGCCAAGCTGCTTTCAAAGTCTTTTCAGCATGGATAATTCAAATATGGGATAAGGATCCTAATCTTGTAAATCAAGAGTTTTATAAAGAAATGGTTTCGAACATTATCATGTTTAAAGAATTGGACAAAGTAACTAAAAATGGTGCAGGTTCCAATGGATATAAGGCAAATATTAACGCTTATACACTGTCATATCTTTACTGGTTCATTGAGGAAAAGATGAATATGAAATTCAACTATTCAAAAATATGGCAACAACAATCAGTGCAACAACCAGTTTTAGAATTTATGGGTGATATTTCATATGAGGTTCGTGATGTTTTGACAAGAGTAGATGGAAATGTAACTGAATACGCCAAAAGAATAGGCGCATGGGATGATGTTAAATCAATGGTAAAGATAGATAAAGACTATGATTTATCGAGCATCATTACTTCGAAAGCTGATGTTGCACAAATAAAAAAAATAGCTAGAAATAACGAAAAATTTGAAAATGATTATCTTGGTACCGCATCAATATATAAAAGAATTGAAGAGAATCCTAACTATTATTCAGACCTATTACTTTTTATTGATGAACATCGTAAAGAGTTTTTGCCAAAAGAACGGAATATAGTTGCTTTATTGGTAGCAAATAAATTTTTATCAGACAAGCAAAGTAAGATTGCTCTTCAGGCAATTGAAAAAGCAGAACTTGAAGGTTTTGGATTATAATTTCTTTTCAATAGTAACTGTAATTTCGAACTTTGCTTTGAATGGATCACTCAGAAAAATTCACGGTAATAACTGTTAGTCGAATTATTTATTTTTTAGTTGACATAACATTACATTGATCCTCAAATACTACTTTCCTTTTTTAAGAAGTGAGTACTATGTTATCAAAATATTGATACGTTGGCGAGTTTATTTTTTGACCATACTTTTGACCTTCTCGAACAAATTTTACTAACAATTACTAGGTTTTTAACTTGTTTCAAAATGCTGATTTAAAGCGGTTCGTGCCCAGCTATACCAGTTATTTGTGCTGCTTGTATTGGAGGTTTCGTAGCTTTAGGCACTGGGACGATGAGTTCTGTAGTGGCTTGTTTTAAACTTTGATTGGATTGATAAGATGTGAAAAAGTCGATTAAAATTAGCAGAATAATTATATCGTTTCTATGTCTCTTTGTAGTAGCATTCTCGTTGATTTTTTTTCAAACGGGTAGATTTAGTATGAATAATATTCTACCTGAGATAAAGACAGAAGTGTTAAAATCAAAGCTTGAAGGTTCTGATACTTTCTTATTATATGTAGGTAGACCGACTTGTATTCAATGCCAAGAAATCGAACCTACCCTTCGGAAAATATTAAAAAGTGTAGAAATAAAAGCCAGCTACTATAGAACTGATATAGCTCGAAACGAAGATGAAAAGAGCTTAGAGGAAGTAGCTAAAAAGCTTGATTTAACTGTAGTACCCTCATTATTAATCATTTCTAAAGGTGTTTTAGTTGATAGATTAGATGGTGTTTACACTGAAAAAGCTATTTCTGAATTTTTAGAAAATAATAAAACTATTTTTGAGGAGGATGCATAGTTGTTTATCCCTATATATAGCATGATACTTCTAGGCTTATTTTTAGTATTTTGTCTTTACGCTCTGAAAATACTTCAAAAAAATAATGATGATACGCGACGTCAAATAACACAATTAAGAAAAGATATTGAGTTGATCTTGGAAAAAATTAGGGAAAATAATTAAAATGGTGGATTTACGTTACTTAGAGAATTATTCTAAGCGAGTGTTTTTGTTAGCGGTTTCGTTTGTCTCTGGATGCTTTGTCAGTCCTAGCGAATTAAAATTAAGTAATTTCAATTTTCGTACATTGACAAATGAGTGCGAGAACAAATTTATTTTTAGCTTATCTACGGATAGTCAAACTATTGATAGGTTATCCAAAGCGTATGGCCAAAAGTATCTAAACTTGGATTTTCTTGAAAATCAAGGGAAAAAAAATCCATTTACCTAAAATTAGAAGCTAAGCTTTCCTTTCAAGGAAGGCTTTTTGTTTTGTTATAGAATTGCGATTGTTTATGAGCTGAATCGTTCATTTTGATGACTGAAACACTAGGATGATGGGTCTTTTTCCTCTGTTCAATCATAATATTGAACGGTACAGCTAGCGATGCTATACTGACCTCAGTTCCAAGAAAACGTTAACATTTTTTGTGGGGGAGAGGTTTTTTATGAGGTTTGATCAATTGATCGCAGAAGAACTGATTGTTTTCGATCCATCGATAGATTCAAAAGGATCATTATTTGAGCGAATAGGGGATGTGTTGGAAAAAACAAATAAGGTAAGAAATGTTCAAAAAGTCGTTAAGGCACTATTCAAACGAGAGGAGGAGATCTCCACAGGGATAGAAGATGGATTTGGGATTCCCCATGCAAAAAGCAAGTATGTGACAAAACCAGCGCTGTGTTTTTTTCATACAGCCAAATTAACGGACTATAGCGGGATAGACGGAATGCCAATTGAATATATTTTTGCCATCGTAGTTCCTGAAAAATCAGCAGATATGCATCTAGAGATTCTCAGCACACTCTCCAGACGATTGATGAATGCAGATTTTAGAAAGGGAATAAAAGAAGCCACTACGCCAGCAGATATCATCAGACAGATTAGTCAAGAATGAAAATAGTAGAGTCTTTGTCCGAGTAGCGATAGTAAAGAAAAAGGAGGAAAACAATCATGAAAATCGTTGGTGTAACTGCTTGTCCAACTGGAATTGCTCATACTTATATGTCGGCAGAAAAATTAGAAGTAACAGCAAGAAATCTAAACCATCAAGCAAAATTCGAAACACAAGGTGTAAAAACAGAAAATCAGTTATCTGAACAAGAAATCAATGAGGCAGATGCAATCATTCTTGCAGTAGATAAAGAAATCGAATTGGACCGATTTGCCGGGAAAAAAGTAAAGCGTGTCTCTACAAGCCGAGCAATCAAAGAACCGCAAGTAGTGATAGACGAAGCATTGAGGAATATTGGCGTATTCGTTGTGTCTAATGAAAAAGAACAAGTTGCAAATGAGAAAAAGCCGACAATCTATAATCATTTCATGAATGGTGTGAATTACATGCTTCCATTTGTGATCGCAGGCGGAATCATCATCGCACTGAGTTTTGCCTTTGGGATTACAGCGGCTGATCCCAACTCAGCAGACTATAATGTGTTAGCAGCTGCATTTTCAAGGATTGGAGGAGATACAGCGTTTGCCATGATGGTTCCTGCGTTAGGCGCGGGGATTGCTACATCGATTGCTGGAAAAGCTGGTTTTGCCCCAGGAATTGTTGCCGGATTACTGGCATCTACAGGTGGTTCAGGTTTTCTTGGCGGAATGATTGGCGGCGTGATAGCAGGGTATATCTGTGATTTTCTGGCAAATAAAATCAGCGTAAAAAAAGAATTTTCTGCTATTTATCAGCTGATTGTCGTTCCCCTTTTATCGATCTTAATAATTGGGCTGTTAATGGTATTTGTGATTGAACAACCAATCACATGGGTGTTGGATGCTTTGACAAATTGGCTGAATAGCTTGGGAAATACATCCGGGCTATTGTTCGGATTACTTATCGGTATCATGATGGCAGCTGATATGGGTGGGCCGATCAATAAATCGATTTCGACTTTCTCAATCGGTTTGATGTCAGCTGGGGTAAATGCACCGATTGCTGCCTGTATGGCTGCAGGAATGACGCCTCCCCTAGGTATTGCTTTAGCCACTTTATTATTCAAACATAAATTTACTAAAGAAGAGCGGACTTCAGGTCAATCATGCTGGATTTTAGGCGCTTCGTATATTACAGAAGGTGCTATACCGTTTGCGGTATCTGACCCGATCCGCGTGATACCTAGTTTGATGACAGGTTCAGCAGTTGCTGCAGGGATTTCCATGGCAGCAGGAGTAACTTCAATGGCACCTCATGGAGGAATTTGGGTGATGCTAATTCCAAATGTCATGAACAATTTACCTATGTATGTCTTGGCAATTGCAGCAGGTACAGTCACTACAGCCTTTATGCTTGGACTATTGAAAAAAACAGTGAAAGAAAAAAAACAAGACAAGTGGACGAAAAATGAAAATCTAACAAATGAGGTGGAAGCGTAATGTTATATACAATGAAAGAGTTATTGAAAGTGGCTAAAGAGAATCAATTTGCAGTACCAGCCTTCAATATTTGCAGCTATGATATGATGAAAGCAATCATCGAAGAAGCAGAGAGATTAGAAGCACCAGTAATCTTAGAAATTCATCCTGATGAAATCGCCTATTTGAGTGATGAATTTGTTGCGGCAGTAAGAGCCTATGCTTATACAAGTAAACTGCCGATTGTTATCCACTTGGATCATGGCGGTACGATAGAAGATGTCTTACGGGCGATTCGAAACGGCTATTCTTCCGTGATGATCGATGCGTCTTTGAAATCATTCGACGACAATGTACAGATTACGAAAAAAGTGGTTGCGTTAGCTCATGCGGTAAATGTCTCAGTGGAAGCTGAGCTTGGAACGATTGGGAATAATGGTTCTGCTGAAGGGGGTGCTGAAACAATCATTTATACAGATCCTGATCAAGCGAAGATTTTTGTGAAAGAAACAGGAATCGATACACTTGCTGTAGCAATTGGAACAGCGCATGGCTTGTATCCGAAAAACAGAACTCCAAAATTAAATATCGACTTACTAAAAGAATTGAACCAACAAATCGATCTTCCATTTGTTTTGCATGGCGGTTCAGGTAATCCGGACGCAGAAGTCAGCGAAGCTGTAAAATATGGAGTTGCCAAAGTGAATTTGAGCTCAGATCTTAAAAGTGTCTTTTTCAATGCTTTGAGAGAAATATTGAGTGAACATCCATCGATGTACGAGCCGAATGCAATTTATCCAGCAGCTAATAAAAAGGTACAAGAAGTAGTCAAACATAAAATGGAAATTTTGAACACAGTAGGCAAGGCTAGTTTATACTAAAAATAAAAATGTGTAATCAAAAGGGTGTGACAATAGTCTTGTCATACCCTCTTTTGGATACATGATGTTCAGAAGTAGTTTTTTCGAAAAGTTTCTTCTTACTTCTTGAATCCAACCACTTCTGTCACAACCTCTTTTTTCCTGTTATTATATAAAGTAAATGGGGTGATTTTATGTTGAATGAAGTGGAGAATAGACAGCAGGAGATTGTGAATTATCTAAAAAACAATCAATTTGCAAGAGTCATCGATTTGATCGAGTTAGTAAATTATAGCGAAGCCACGATTAAACGTGACCTTGTTTTTCTGGAAAAAAGTGGATTGATCCGTAGAGTTCGCGGTGGCGCCATGCTTGTTGACAATCGAAAAATTGACGTGCCTTACCTGATGAAGATTACCAAATTAGAAGAAGAAACAGAAAAACGTAAGATTGCAGATACAGCTTCTTCTTTGATTCGAGATGATATGGTCTTGTTCTTGGATTCCAGTACAACCTCTTTACATTTAGTCAGAAACTTAGCAAGATTTGATGGTTTGCAGATTATTACGAATGGCATAGTCACAGCTGCTATGTTGAGTGAATACACAACGGCAAAAGTATCTGTACTAGGTGGGGCAATTGTTCCGAAACGAGCAACAATCAACGGTTCAAAAGCCTATAATGATGCATTGTCATATTATGCGGATTTAGCGGTAATCAGTTGTCGCGGGCTAGATTTCAGCCAAGGAGTAACAGAAACTCATGAAGGAGAGGCAATGGTCAAAAAAGCTTTTAGAAAACAAGCAGATCGGCTTGCCGTTTTAGTTACACAGCAAAAAATTGCGCATAAATTCATGCATCAAGCCATTGCTTTTCATGAAATCGATTATCTGGTGACAAGTAACGAACTGGCAAAAGAACAGTATGAGAAAGTAAAGGAACACCATATCGAATGTCTGTATGGATGAATTATTGCGTGAATATTCTAAGGTGTTTTCCCATTTTTTCATTTTCTTAGATAGGACCTTATCTTTGCTCGCTTCTCTTAGCCGATGGTATAATAATGAAAAGGTTATCTTGTTAGATAACCTTACTTTTTTATCCAGGAGAAAGGAGTGCAGAAAATGAAACATGTGAAGGCGTTGGTAGTGAAGGCAATCATGATCTGGGCAATTCTGTGGGTCGTGCTGACCGGTTTATACGGTGTTAGCTTTATGGATTCAACGATTGTTGGGGTAATTATCGTAGTGATGATCTATGTGCTAGGGGATCTATTGATCTTACGTAAAGTAGGGAACATCGCAGCGACGATCGCAGATGCTGGTTCAGCTGCAGTCATCTTGTGGCTCTATCTATACTTTATGAATGATACAGTCGATATTTGGATGAAAGTCTTGATTCCTGCTCTATTGATCGGTGTGGCAGAATGGTTCTTCCACAAGTGGTTATTAAGTCAAGGAATCGTACCAGATGAACGAAAAATGGAATAAAGCATCAGTTGTTTTTATCAAAAAACCGCTCAGATCATTTTCAGATCTGAACGGTTTTTTTATCTATTCATCAAGATCAAATTTCATTTTTCAATGATTCAATCAATTCGCCCTCTGCTTCATGACTATGTTTTCGGCCCTTAGCAAGATAGAGCGCTGTACATATCAATGGAATGACTCCGGCAATCACATACAATCCTCTAAATGAAGTAAGAGATTTTAGCATCCCCATCAAATAAGGACCAACGCCTAAGCCTAGGTCTAAACCAATAAAGTAGGTAGACAAAGCAATACTGATCCGGTGTTCTTTTACGATCTTCAAACAGACAGCTTGTCCATTTGACATGAACGTACCATAACCTAAGCCGACTAATGCTCCAGAAATAAGCAATGTCACACTATTTGTCGTTACACTCAGTAAAAATAATCCTGCTGTTAAGAATAAATAGCTAGGATACATCACGTATTGTTCTCCTTTGACATCGAAAATCCTTCCAGTCAATGGACGTGTAAATGTGATGACCAAAGCATATACGACGAAGAAAAATGACCCAGCAGCAACTAAGTGGATTACTTTTGTATAAGAAGATAAAAATGATAAAACACTTGAATAAGAAAGACCCATCAAAAAGGCGATACCTGTAATGAAAAGTGCTTTCTTTTCAATAAAACTATTGATATTCCATGAACGAAGAGATGTTTTTTGTTCTTCAGATAATGGAATATTTTTTACAGGAAAGACAAGGCAGGCAATCGTAACAAAGAAGACCAGTACAATTGAAAACCAAATAATGAAACGAAAGTCAGTCATGTTCAACAAAATCATTCCTAAAAATGGTCCAACAGCAGCAGCTAAACTAGTACTTAATCCGTAATAATTGATGCCTTCCCCTTTTTTAGATGCAGGGATATATGCAGTAACGATAGCATTTGTAGCTGTAGAAACTGTACCGTAACCAAATCCATTTAAGAATCGAACTAAATACAATGCCCCGATAGTTGGTGTATAAAGATAAGCTAATGTTGAAAGAAGATAGAAAATCGCGCCGCCTCTTAAGGTAAACTTCCGACCAAATAGTTCTAACTGTTTCCCCATGAATAAGCGTGCCAGCAATGTTCCGATGATATAGATCCCAGAAGCAAAACCTGCTTGGCTCAAGCTAGCGTGTAATGTGTCTTGCGCAATGACTGCCATGATGACCATCAACAGATAATAAATCAGGTAGACGATAAAATTGATCAATGTGATTCCAATAAAATATTTATTAAATAATTTCTTTTCCATGTATATTATACATTCCCCTTAAGCTGAATATGCTTTTAATTTTTGTATTTGAACTTCTACATCGTGATAATTGGATGGATAGCGATCAACAAGTTGGCGAATAAATAAATCCCGTGTAGACATAAACAGGTTTAAAAATTCTTCGCATTCGTTTGTTGGATTCTCATCCACTGCTTTGATCAATTCGATCGAGTTTTGATACGCATCATTTAAAAAGACTAAAGAAGCTTTCATGTCAAATCTTGTTTGATATGCTGTTTCTAATCGATTAATGATTGTGTTCATCCAGTAATTCATGTTTTTTCCCTCTATTCTTAAAAAATTTTACTTCTGCAGTATAACGAATAAAAAAAAGGAAAAAAATCGCATAAGTGATAGAAAAAGGTACTTAACAAATGTTAATATCATTAGTAAAATACCTTTGGACTTTAAAAAGTTTTAAAGTACTGTATGATCTTTTTAGATGAAAGTTTGGATGGGGGAGCATCATTGGATAGTAGAGTCTTAAAGGAATATTTGGATAAAAATGATTTTCCGATAATACGCAAAGGATATCATAAATATTTGACATTCGAAGGGATGGAAGATTCCCATACGTATATCTTGAAAGAGGGAACGGTAAAAGCAAGTGTTATTTCAAATGATGGGAGAGAATTTAACCTTCGCTATATCAAAGATCTTGAAATCGTCTCTCTTTTAAAAGACGAATATTCACAATTCATCGATTCGCCGTATAATATTCGAGTTGAATCAGAATATGCAGAGTTTTATCGAATCAATCGTGTGCGATTTTGGCAAAATATCAACCAAGATCCAAAGCTACAACACTATGTAAAAGAGTATTACCGCTATCGCTTGCTTTATTCGATGAAAAAAATGCAACAAATGCTGTTAAATGGAAAACTGGGAGCTGTTTGTACGCAACTTTACGAATTATATGATTTATTCGGTGTGCGAACAGAAGAGGGGATGCTGATCGATTTTTCGATCACAAATGAAGAAATCGCCAAATTTTGTGGTATTTCAACTGCTAGCAGTGTGAACAGAATTTTAAAGCAGTTGAAAAAAGATGGTATTATCACAGTGAAAGATCATCATATCGTTATTTTAAATATGGACTTGTTAGAAGACAATATTATCTTTTGATGAACAAAGAGGTTGTGACAGAAGTGGTCAGCTTCAAGAAATAAGAAGGAATTTCCGAAAATAGTTCCTCACATTTTTGTCAAATTTCGGCTTATTTTCGAAGAAGCTACTTCTGGAACACCGTGAATAAGAGGTTGTGAAATCAGCGTTTTGAGCTAATACCGAAGGTCAGCTGATTGAACACCGTTTACCAAGAGGTTGTAAAAAAGCTGTTCTGCATCAAGTAATAAGAAGAGCCAAGTAAAAACAGCTCCTAATGTTTTTAACTTGGCTGGACTTATTACCGCGGATGCAAGCTTTTGAACACCGTTTTTTCGCAACAAAAGGGCTGTGACACGATTTTTGTCACAGCCCTTTTTGCGAACATTCATTTAGCTATTTTTAGAAACTTCTTCCGCCACCGCCAAAAGTCCCGCCACCGCTAGAGTGGGTAGTACTTCCGCCACCGCCGCTTCCAGGAGGTGGGCTTTTGGGGATTCTTCTTGTCGTGACAAAAGAATTTGTCAGACGATCGGTTTTTTCAGTTAATTTGATACTGGATTTTTCTCGGAACGGATATTTGTAGATGCCTGATTTCAATTGATAACGCGAAACAGTCACAAAATAAAAGACAAGACTAAGGATAAGAGCCAAAACAACAGCAATGATGATTTCCACTGTCGTCAAAACTTTATAGCGTGTGATTTTGCCTGTTTCTTCATCTACACGATAATGACCTCCTGGAACTCCGTCTTCCACATATGTGGCTGATTTAGACAAGTACGCTTTTGCAGCATCGTAGTAGGCAGCATTCGTCATCTGATCATAAACATCATCTAAGATCGAATCGATTCTACTGTCAGTCAAATAATCGATCATATTACCAGAAGTCGAAATGTAGATTTCACGCTGTCCCATATCCAATAGCAAAACTGAGCCATTTTGATCATTTCCGACTGCCTTTCTTAAGTAATTATCGGCAAAGTCTCTTGGTTCTTCTGAATTAGAAGTAGTTGTGACGATCAAGACTCGTCCCTTGATTTTTTCATTCAGTTTTTCTGCCTGTTGTTCCAAAGATTGAATTTGTTCTGTAGTGAACAACCCAGCCTCGTCATTTACCGTCGCTGTATCCGCATGAGTAGCCACCGGCCAACTAACACTTACTAGCAAAAGAAAGAACAAAAAGAATTTTTTCATCATATCAAGTAACCTCCGATCAGAAAGAGGATCGCTAGTCCAGCGAAAATCCCAAGAGCAGTCAGTCCTAATTTTTTCTGGCTAATCGGCAGGACACCGCTGACTTTTCCTGTTTGTCCATTCATTGCATAGTAGTAGACTTTTTTACTTGAGTCATTGCTTCGATAAGTAACGAGCCATACCGGCAACAATACGTAATTATTTACTTCATTTGTGATTGAAGCAGAGGTTCGGACACCTGTCAATGTTGTATACCCATTGGCAGTATCTTTTAACAGCTTCTCTGAATAGTCTTTTAATTCAGATTGAATTTGCGATTTGATTGCCTCGTATTCGATATCTCTTTTTTCTGCTTGGAACCCGGCTAAATACTGGCTTTTAAAATCAATTGCTTTATCTAACGGGAAAGGTTGCACGCCTTCGACCATCTTTTGTTGCGTATTTTTTGATAAGGCATTTTTTACTAGTTCTTTAAAAGAAAGCTTGCCTGCTCTTGAAACAGCAAATTGCTTCGTTTCTGTGTATTCGATGTCACCTATTCGCCAAATGCGGATAACTGTGCCGTTTGCCTGCATTGCCCCATCTACTTCAGCATCTGTAGCCCAATAAGGGAAATATACACCCGTCAGCTTATCGATTTGGTCTTTATTGAAAAAAGCTTTTGGAACAAACCATTTTTTCTTGGTCCAAGCGAGAAATCTATTGATTGCTTCTTCTTTCTCGACAGCAAAAGGAAGTACTTTGTTTGGCAAGAATTCTCCGCTTAAACGTCCCGATAGTACGACGGGATTATGGCAGTAGTAACAATAAGTCGCAGCAGTGGTCGCATCGGTCACAATCTCTGCACCACAGTTGGGACAAAGGAAAAGATCCATCGATACAGTATTACCTGCAGCTTCGTCCGCTGTATCTGAAAAACCGCCTGCCTCGTCAAACGCTTTGCGCTCGGCTTCACTCATGTCGGTAAGCTGTTCTTGAGCTGTAAAAGTAAAATCTTCTGTAGGCGAAGGTTCTTCTTTGTTCTCTTCGCCAGCCATACGCGCTTCTTTTTGCTTCTGCTCATATTGGCTGACTTCTTCTTCGGTATAGATATTCAGGCAGTATTCGCAATGAAATTTTTGGTCTTTAGGATCAAAAGTCAACGGACCGCCGCAATTAGGACATTTATGTGTAAGAACATCCATCAGCTGCACACCTTTCTCAATAAATTAATCAACGGGGATTCCTTTAAACGGTTTGCCGCAGTTTGGACAGAATTTAGGGATACCGTTGGAAAGATCCACAATTTCGTTACATTCGCTGCAACGCATCTGTAGCTTAGGCTGAGCGTTTTCTACTGGTTTGGCAGCGCCACAGTTGGAACAGAATTTTCCGGAATTTTCTGTCCCACAGACTGGACACGTCCAAGTATCTGCATTCCCTTGTGCGGCTTGTTGATTTTGTTTTTCAGCTTGTTGCTTGATTTGTTCTTGGTTGTTTTGAGCCGCTTGGGAAAGGTAAGAGCCATTTGCATTCATTCCCATACCTACGCCCATAAAGCCAGTCATTGCTCCTGCTTCATTTTTTCCGGCTGCTTCCATTCCACGGGCAATGGAACCTTGTACGTATCCTTCACGCACGCTAGGATCACCTAGCATCGCCCCTTCGTTACGCATATTGATTAGTTTCACAGAATCATCTGTGTAAGAAATGCTGGCCACAGCGACAGAGACGATCTCCATCCCTCGCAACTCGCGCCAAGAATCATCCAGTGCAGTATCCATGTATTTGCTTAACTCCAGACTCTTAGATGGTACATAAGAAATCCGTTGTCCATCCGCAGACATCTGATTGATTGCTGATTGCAATGCTGTTAGGAATTCAGCTAAGTATTGCTCGTTGATATCATTGATTTCTACTTGTGTTTTGTTTTTAGGAATTGCGTTTGTATAAAATAAAATCGGGTCAACGACATGAATAGAATAAGTACCATGTGCCCGTAAGAATAATTCTGCGTTATAGAAATTATCAAAGTAGTTCAATGGCGCACTCGTACCGAATTTGATTCCTTTTATTTCTTGGAGGTTGATATAAAAAACTTGTTGTTTCTGCGGTGTAACGCCACCAAATTTAAATCGGTCAAATGTTTCAGCAATTGCTTCTTTCAGTGTTCCGTTGAACATGGAAGGAGCTGCGTCATTTTTAATGGTGTAATAACCTTCCTCAGCGGTATAATCGATGATTTTTCCACCATCGACCAAAAGCATCATCATGTTTGGATAGACATGGACGACTGTTCCGTCTGTCAAAACATCTTCTGTTCCTTTACGATTTGAGCCACGTTTGTCATCCTTGCGAACTTTGACACCTTTCGTCATAACCGTTGTATCACTCATATTGTCTGGTTCGATGACTTCTAGCCATTGATCTGCCAGACCGCCGCCGACCATACTTGTTGCTGCTTTGATAAGACCCATAAAAAATTCCTCCTCTGATTCAGCTAATGCCAAACAATTATTGTTTATTTATTATACCATAGGAAGAAGTGAAACTTCTCGGACTAGAGACGGAATTGAAATGGAAACTTGCGTATTGATTAAATACCTGAAAAAGCCGAGAAGGATAGTAGTTTTTTTGCCCAATATCACGTATAATAAGAGATAGTGAATTTTTTAAAAAAGGGGGATCCTTATGGCATATCAAGCACTTTATCGAGTCTGGCGTTCGCAGCGTTTCGAAGACATCGTTGGACAAAAAGCTGTGACACAGACACTAAAAAATGCTATTGTTTCCCACAAAACCTCACATGCCTATTTGTTTACAGGACCCAGAGGAACCGGAAAGACAAGTGCAGCAAAGATTTTCGCAAAAGCAATCAACTGTCCGAACAGTAAAGACGGTGAACCATGCAACGAATGCGAGATGTGTCGATCAATCACTGCTGGTACGCAAGAAGATGTGATCGAAATCGATGCTGCCAGCAATAACGGAGTCGAAGAAATCCGATTTATCCGTGATCGGGCAAACTATGCGCCTACAAAGGCAGCGTACAAAGTGTACATTATTGATGAGGTACATATGCTTTCAACAGGAGCTTTCAATGCCTTGTTGAAAACATTGGAAGAGCCAAAAGAAAGTGTCATCTTCATCTTAGCAACGACCGAACCTCACAAAATACCAGCGACGATCATTTCACGAACCCAACGATTTGATTTTAAACGGATCAATACGGCAGATATTGTCGAACATCTTGAATTTATCTTAAAAGAATCGACTATCAGCTATGAACCAGCTGCATTGAATGTGATTGCCCGTTCCGCAGAAGGTGGGATGAGGGATGCATTGAGTATTCTTGATCAGGCAATCTCATTTAGTGAAGGAACGATTACTTTAGATGATGCCATGCAAGTAACAGGCAGCTTGACAGACGAAATGATGGACAGCTACTTGAGTGCTTGCGTGAAAAAAGAAGTACCAGAAGCATTGGAAGCATTGAATCAAATTCTCGCAGCCGGCAAAGAATCACGTCGTTTTCTAGAGGATATGTTACAATACTGCCGTAATCTGCTGATGTATCAGCAAGCACCCAATCTAGTCGAGGAACAATCAAGTACGATCAGAAGTACATTTACGGAATTGGCACAAACTGTTTCAGCGGATCAGCTATTTTCAATGATAAAGATTTTGAGCGATACACAAAATGAAATCCGATTTACTAATAGTGCCGCTATTTATTTGGAAGTCGCTACAGTCAAACTCGCACAGCTACCGTCTGCTTCTGTTCCTTCAGCAAAAATGGCATCAGCAGATGATCAGATAGTAAAACAGCTGCAACAAGAGATCAAGGAACTGAGAAACGAAATCAAAGAACTTCGCAGTAACACAGGAACTGCAACTACAAAAGTACAGCCAGTACAGCAAACGAATCATAAAAAACAAACAAATACGTATCGTGTACCGACGGAACGAGTATATAAAGTTCTGCGGGAAGCGACAAGACAGCATCTGAACCAAGTAAAAGAAGTATGGGAAGATTTGCTGATGAGCCTCTCTGTCACTCAACGGGCAATGCTTAAAGCAAGTGAACCAGTTGCAGCTGGCCCTACAGGATTAGTGATTGCCTTTGATTATGAGATTGTTTGTCAAAGAGCAGCAAACGACGAAGAACTGCAGCTTTCGGTACACAATAATTTAAGCCGAATGATCAAAGACTATGCGCCTGATCCGGTTTATATCACAAGAGAAAGTTGGCCGGAACTTCGAAAAAATTATTTGACGCAAGCACAAGAAGAGGGAACAGAAAATTCTTTTGCTTCTGAAGAATCAGAAGGAGAAATCGAATTACTCCCTCAAGAACAGGAAGTACCAGAAGAAACACTTGTAGTAAAAGCAGAGGAACTTTTTGGTTCCGAGGCTGTTACAGTAGTAGATGACTAAGAAAAAAGGAGTAGATAATTATGATGCGTGGAATGGGCAATATGCAAGGCATGATGAAACAAGTACAAAAAATGCAAAAAGAAATGGCGGAAGCACAAGAGCTGCTAAATAAAACAGAATTTACAGGTAAAGCCACTAATGAATTGGTCAAAGCCGTATTTACAGGTGATCGCCGTATGAAGGATATCCAAATCAATGAAGAAGTCGTTGATCCTGATGATATTGAGATGCTTCAAGATCTTGTCGTAATGGCAGTCAATGACGCAATCGCACAAATTGATGTGGAAACTGAGAAAAAATTAGGGAAATACGCAAAAGGTTTACCAGGATTTTAGTTTTAAACTGAAGGAGTAATGAATATGCAATATCCAGAACCAATTGCGAAACTGATCGACAGCTATATGAAACTTCCAGGAATCGGTCAGAAAACAGCGACAAGACTCGCGTTTTATACAATCGATATGAAAGATGAAGTAGTGAATGAATTTGCTAAATCTTTGTTAAGTGTAAAACGAGATTTACACTTTTGCAGTATCTGCGGAAACATCACAGAAGAAGATCCTTGCGAAATATGTAGAAACCCTTCACGTGATCGCAGCATTATCCTAGTGGTCGAAGAGCCGAAAGATGTAATGGCGATGGAAAAAATGCGGGAATATCACGGACTTTATCATGTACTCCATGGTGTGTTATCACCGATGGAAGGGACAGGTCCAGAAGATATCAATATTTCTTCGCTGCTGCAGCGGCTGCATGATGCAGATGTAAAAGAAGTGATCATCGCAACAAATGCGACAACAGAAGGAGAAGCAACAGCAATGTATCTCTCACGTCTAATTAAACCAGCCGGTATCAAAGTAACACGTTTAGCACATGGGTTGTCTGTAGGTTCTGATATCGAGTATGCAGATGAAGTCACGTTATTGAAAGCTGTCGAAGGAAGACGCGAGTTATAAATTTCTAATTAAATGTTTTTTCAGATACAATATAGAAGCAGCATAAGAGATGGGGGCAACAATGTGAACGGACTATTTATTACAATCGAGGGGCCTGATGGTGCAGGAAAAACCAGCATCTTGAATGAACTTTTCCCTCTTTTGAAAGAAGTAGCAAAAACAGAAATCATTCAAACAAGAGAACCGGGAGGCATCCCGATTGCTGAAGAGATTCGAGCGGTAATCCTGGATCCAAAAAATGATCGGATGGATGAACGCACGGAAGCACTACTTTATGCGGCGGCAAGAAGACAGCATCTAGTCGAAAAGGTCTTACCTGCTCTGGCAAAAGGGAAAATCGTTTTATGCGATAGATTTGTCGATAGTTCTCTTGCTTATCAAGGTGCAGGCCGACGCATCGGCGTTACCGAGATTGCTCGGTTGAATGAGTTTGCTACAGAAGGTACTACGCCAGATTTTACCCTTTATCTTGACGTAGATTCAGACACCGGATTAAGAAGAATCAAGAAAAACAGACAAAACCAAATCGACCGTTTAGATTCGGAAGGTTTGGAATTCCACCAGCGTGTACGACATGCTTACTTAAAGCTGGCAGAAGAGAATCCGGAAAGAATCCACAAAGTTGATGCAAGAAAAAGCTTTGAAGAAGTGCTGCAAACAAGTTATCATACAATTATTGAACAATATCCGCAATTTTTTGAAAACTAGGAAGGTGAACGTTTATGAAAATTATTTTAGCGATTATCCAAGACAAAGACAGCAACCGTTTATCAAATGAATTGATTGATGCAAATATCCGTGCCACAAAATTATCATCGACAGGCGGCTTCCTTAAGGCTGGAAACAGCACGTTTATCGTGGGTATTGAAGATGATCGAGTAGAAGAAGCATTGGAAATCATCAAAAAAACGTGTGAATCAAGAAAACAATTTGTATCTACACCTGTTACATTGGATATTTCGATGGATGGGGGCGTCCCTTATCCAGTAGAAGTAGAAGTAGGCGGTGCAACAGTCTTCGTCTTACCTGTTGAAGGATTCCATCAATTTTAGGAGGAGCTGAGCTATGAATCAAGAAATAAACTTGGCTCAAATGCAACCGATCGTGTATCAGCAGCTTCAACGGAGTTTTGAGCATGGGCGTCTCGCTCATGCTTATCTTTTTGAAGGAGAAAAAGGAACAGGAAAACATGAAGTAGGTGTGTGGCTCGCACAGCATCTGTTCTGTACCCAAATGGAAGACAATCAGCCTTGCGGAAAATGCAACAATTGTCAGCGGATCGAAAAGAAAGAACATCCAGATGTTCTGGTTATCGAACCGGACGGACAAACAATCAAAGTTGACCAGATCAGACGTTTGCAGACAGAATTCAGTCGCAGCGGATATGAATCAAGAAAAAAGGTTTTTTTGATTAAAGAAGCTGAAAAAATGAATAGCAGTGCGGCAAACAGTCTGTTGAAATTTTTGGAAGAACCACCGGGAGATTTTTTAGCGGTATTAGAGACAGATGCAGTAGGAAGGATTCTCCCTACTATTCAATCCCGTTGTCAAGTGCTGCATTTTCAAGAACTTTCGAAAGAAGCATTGATCCATCGATTGCAAGAAGAGCAGATTCCATTAGAAAAATCAAAACTTTTGGCTTTCTTAACAAACAGTTTAGGAAAAGCAGTTGAAATCTCTCAAGATGAATGGTTTAATGATGCTAAGGACTTGATTTATCAATGGTTCGTTTACTTGCAAAAGCAAGACACTCAAGCCTTTATCTATGTCCAAAAAAAATTAGTGAAATCATTTAAAGAAAAAACACAGCAGTTTACAGGATTATCTGTCCTGATGTTTTATTATCAGGAAGCACAGCGTCAAGCAGTAGCGAAAGGCGAATATGGCAAAGTGAAACAGATAAACCAGATAATTGAACGAATATTGATCGCAGAGCAGAAACTACGTAGCAATGTCGGTTTTCAAGCTGTTGCGGAACAGTTCGTTTTGCAGACGATTTTTTAGCTTGCCGCAGAGGACGATAATCAAGGAGGATGGAAATGGTAGAAGTAGTAGGTGTCCGATATAGAGATGCAGGTCATATCTATTATTTTGCACCAGGAGACTCTGAATATATTTATAATGACAAGGTATTAGTCGAATCTCAGCAATCCTTACATATTGCTACTGTTGTCCTTCCTAAAAAAGAGATTGATCCCAATGACCTTCCTGAAGCTATTCGTCCAATCTTGCATAAAGCATCAAAAGCTGAACTAGAAAAAGACAAAAAAAATAAAGAAGATGCGCGTGATGCATTGCAAATCGCAAAAGAAAAAGTGCAGTTGCGTGAGCTGGAAATGAAAATAGTCAAAGCTGAATATACATTTGATCGAAACAAACTGATTTTTTCTTTTACGGCGGACGGGCGAATCGACTTTAGAGAATTGGTAAAGGATCTAGCCGCTGTATTTCGTACTCGTATTGAGCTTCGACAAATTGGTGTACGCGATGAAGCGAAGATAATAGGCGGAATTGGTCCATGTGGGCGTCCATTATGCTGTTCTTCTTTTTTAGGCGATTTCGTGCCCGTATCGATCAAAATGGCAAAAGATCAAAGTTTATCTTTGAACCCAACAAAAATTTCCGGTTTATGCGGACGCTTGATGTGCTGTCTACAATATGAGAGCGAAGAATACGAGACAGCAAAAAAAGAACTCCCTGACTTTGGAAAAGTAATTGTTACACCTGATGGTAAAGGGAAAGTCGTAGGGTTGAATCTGCTTAGCCGTATCGTTAGTATTCGGCTGACTGGACGGGAAAATCCTGTCGAATATGAATGGGATGAATTGAAAGAATTTATCCAAGTAGGTGAGATAAATGGATAAGAGATCATTATACGACGGATTGAATCAGTTAGAATCAGAGTTGAGAAATACATTAACAGAACTTGTTGAAATGAAGCATGCTTTGCATGAAATCGTAGAAAAAAATACGACTTTGGAGATGGAAAATCAACGCTTGCGAGAACATCTTCGGGAATTGAACCAAGTTGCACAAGCTCCAGCTGAAAATGTGAAGCAAGAACTTTCCAAGTCTCGTATGAATCTTGAAAAAATTTATGAAGAAGGCTTCCATGTCTGCTACGATTTATATGGATCAAGACGGGACAATGACGAGCCTTGTGCGTTTTGTCTAGAAGTGATCTATCGCGAAAGCGGTCGATGATCAATAACAAGAGGAGACTGGAGCGGAGAAAGACTGCTCCAGTTTTTTTATTAAGGAGATTGTGACAGATGTATAATCAAAAAAGTTTCAAAGGAAATACAGTATACGGGAATTTATATCTTGTACCGACGCCAATCGGAAATCTAGAAGATATGAGCTACAGAAGTGTTCGTATGCTACAAGAAGCAGACCTTATCGCAAGCGAAGATACGCGTAATACACAAAAATTATTGAATCACTTCGAGGTTCATACGCCCCAAAAAAGTTTACATGAACATAATTATAAAGAACGTGTCCCTCAATTGATTGCTTTGTTAAAAGAAGGAAAAACGATTGCTCAAGTCAGTGACGCAGGAATGCCTTCCATCAGCGATCCTGGACATGAGCTAGTTTTAGCCTGCATAAAAGGAGGGATTTCTGTGATCTCTATCCCAGGACCTACAGCTGGGATGACGGCTTTGATTGCTTCAGGGCTAGTGCCTCAACCATTTTTATTTTATGGCTTCCTTCCACGCAAGAAAAAAGAACAGAAAGAAACATTGAAAAAGCTAAAAGAACAAACAGCTACGCTGATTTTCTATGAGTCACCTTATCGGATCACAGCTACGTTGACGAATTTCTTAGACATTTTTGGTAATCGCCAAGTCGTTTTGTGTCGAGAATTGACAAAGATCCATGAAGAATACCTTAGAGGAAGTACCGAAGAACTACTTGCATATATCGAAGAACATCCAGTAAAGGGGGAATGTTGTCTGCTTGTAGAAGGAAATTTGTTTGAAACGACAGGGACAGAAGTGGATGAAGAGCAGGGATCCTTAAAAGAACAAGTAGAAGCAAAGATTGCATCAGGCGAAAAGCCAAATGCTGCTATCAAAGCAGTAGCGCTTAAAAATGGACTGAAAAAACAAGAAGTTTACCGTCAATATCACGAATTAGACTGAAATAGTATAAGTAGTATACAATGAAGCGACAATGTGGAAAACAGCTACTAACTTCTCAAATCTCTTGAATGCGAACGAACGTTCTTGTATAATGGCTAAGAGGTGAGGATGATGGAGCTGCAATTTCCTTTACATAATGATACATCAAGAAAAATCATTCATATCGATATGGATGCTTTTTTCGCTTCTGTTGAAGAACGAGATCATCCTGAGTTTCGTGGGCACCCATTAGTAATTGCTAGACATCCCAGTGACACTGGTGGGCGTGGAGTAGTGACTACGGCAAATTATGAAGCAAGAAAATTCGGAATTCATTCAGCAATGAGTGCACAAAAAGCGTATGAACTTTGCCCGCAAGCCATCTTTAAGCCTGGCGACCATCATAAATACAGCGAGATTTCCAAACAAGTACGGGAAGTATTCTATCATTATACAGACATTGTGGAACCAGTTAGTATCGATGAAGCGTATCTTGATGTGACCGAAAATAAAATCAATTGCAAGTCAGCCATCAAAATCGCTCGAATGATCCAGGCAGATATTTGGGAAAGAGTCCAGCTAACATGTTCTGCGGGAGTAAGTTACAATAAGTTTTTGGCCAAATTAGCATCAGACTATCAAAAACCTAGAGGGATCACAGTAGTTGCACCTCAAGATGCTGTGCCATTTTTAAAAGCTTTGCCAATTGAAAAATTTCATGGAGTAGGGAAGAAAACTGTACCTAGAATGCATGAGTTAGGGATTTATACAGGAAAAGACCTATATGAATGCACAGAAATGATGTTGATTCGAAATTTTGGAAAAATGGGCTATTCTCTTTATCGTAAAGTGAGAGGAATCCATGATTCTCCAGTAAATGTTACAAGAGAGCGAAAATCTGTGGGAAAAGAGCATACGTATGGACAGCCATTGCAAACGGAGGAAGCCGTGCTGGCTCAGTTGCGCCAACTAGCTGAAAAAGTAGAAGAAGCACTGAGAAGAGTCCAAAAACATGGGAAAACAGTGGTTTTGAAGGTCAGGTACACCGATTATTCTACTGTGACCAAAAGAGTGACATTGCCAGAATACATCTATAAAAAAGAAGCGCTCTTTTATCAAGCAAGTCTTATATGGGAGGAAATCTTGGGAGTAGAAAAAGGGATCCGATTGTTAGGAATCACTTTGACGAATCTTGACCCGATGACCTATGAAAATATCGTCCTTCCGTTATGGGGAAATCAAGAAATATAAAAACAGCTTTGAGAGTTGAAAATGGAAATCCGTTTTCTCTCTCAAAGCTGTTTTTATATCAAGTCTTGTTTTTTGATTTGTTCATAGGTTTCTGTTGCATCCGTACATTTTTCCCAAATTATAACTTGGTTGGATTCTAAAGATTTTTGGACATCAATGATTCGCTGGTTGCTGCTTCCGCGAAATTGTAGTTTTAGGTCACGTTTGCTCAATTCAAAGCGTCCGTCAACAAGGATATCGATTTGCGAAAGTAGTTCTAATTTATCTTCTGAATCTTGTAGCAATTCATCAAAGGTATAGCCTGTCCATGACCAGATATCTTTTGTCGTACCGAACTCTTTTCGGATACGTCGTACGACTTGCAAACAAACATCTGTATTCAAAAAAGGCTCGCCGCCCAATAAAGTCAGTCCTTGTACGTAATCGTTGCGCAAGTCAGCGATGATTTGTTCTTCTAATTCAGGTGTGAATGGTTTGCCATATCGAAAATTTTGTGCAGCTTTGTTGAAGCAACCTTCGCAGGCGAATAAGCAGCCGCTAACGTAAAGACTGTTACGGACACCTTCACCATCGACAAAATTAAACGGTTTGTAGTCAGCAATATAGTTTTGACTGTAGTCTTTTGCTAACCATTCTTTTGGTTTTGGATTTCTCATAAAAAAACTTCTTTCATTTAAGGTTCAAAGATATAGCTATTGAAGATAAAATCTACTCGACCACATAAATAAGAACAAACTGACCTAAATCCATTGTTCAAGAAAGCTTGTTCTTATTTTGATAGAGGGCGTTCAAAGACACAAAGCATCGAAAGAGAGTGGTGAAAAAAGACTTGTCACAGCTCCTTATTCTGAATAAACGGTGTTCAAAAGCTTGCATCTG
>NZ_BJLL01000032.1:0-16779 GCF_007996925.1 Enterococcus sp. NBRC 3427
CCCGATACACCAACACAACTGACCCTTTCATCTGCTACGTCAATACATGTTTCTCTCGAATTTTATCTATCCATTTTTATTTTATCGCAATTATCAAGGCTTCTATTCCTATTATTTCTTTTTGAAGAAAAGATAGTTTTTCAATCGTATAAATCGCTAGTTTCGCAAAAAAGGCTGTGACAAAAATAGTCACAACCTTTTGATCTTTTCTTCAATTTTTCACATGTCGGCGATTCAATAAAAAACCGCCTATTATTGTAAAGACAGGAGCAAGGATCGAGAAAAAAGCGAATGGCAAGTAATGCAACGCGCTAACTTTCATCGTCCCCATAATGAATGTGCCGCTAACTCCCCACGGTACAAGAGAATTGACGGTTGCTCCTGAATCTGCTAACGTCCGTGTCAAATAGTTTTTTGATAAGCCAACCTCATCAAAGGAGCGTTTGAATGTTTCTCCTGGAAGAATGATGGACAGGTACTGCTCTCCAACGATCAGATTGACTCCGATACAACTCAAGGCAGTAAACCCGACTAAACGAGAAGGTCGGTCCATCTTTTCTTTTAATTCTTGCACGATGGTCTCAACAATCAAATATTTGATCAATAAACCACCTAATGCCAATGCCAGTAAAATCAAACTGGCTGAACCCAACATACTCATGATCCCGCCTCGAGAAAGCAGTTCATCTAGCTTGGGATCAGGTGTATGCGCGACATAACCATTCATCAAGATGTCTGCTGCTTTTCCAATCGTCAAACTTTTCTCATGGATAAAGGAAAGAACGAGGGCGGCTGTCGATCCTGCTAATAATGTAGGGATAGCTGGGATTTTTTTGATTGCCCCGCCAAATAAAATAACTAACGGAATCAATGTCCAAGGAGAAATCCAAAAGCTTGCTTTCATATTTTGGATCATTTCATTGATACTGGCTAGGTCGGCTGAATGACTGTTATGTCCTAATATCGTATAAAAAAGCAGCGAAAGGACGAATGCCGGAAAATCCGTATAACGCATGCCAGCGATATGTTCGAATAGATTGACTCCGCCGATACCAGCTGCCAAGTTTGTCGTATCTGATAAAGGCGAGCAGTTATTCCCTAAAAATGCACCAGAAACGACCGCTCCTGTAGTCATTGCATCGTTGAATCCAAGCAAATGACCGATTCCCAAAAAAGCAATCCCAATCGTCGAAATCGTCGTAAATGAACTGCCGACTGTCACTCCGACAATTGCACAAACAAGAAATGCTGTCGGTAAAAAGAAACGTACAGAGACAAGTTTGAATCCATAAACCATGATCGTAGGGATGGTTCCAGATAGAATCCAAGAGGCAACCAAGACGCCAATCAAAAGAAAAATCAGGATCGGAATGATCCCCGGAGTGATTCCTTTGATGATTCCGTCATGGATCTCATCCCATGAAAACTTTTTAAATCTGCCATAAAACAACAAACACATGAAAGCTGCAAGGATCGGGATATGTGGCGAGAGTTGGAATCCGATGATCAGTACTCCTAGGAGTGCCAACAACACGATCAATACAGCGATACTTTCTTTTAAAGAAATATTTTTATTCATCGTCGATCTCCTATTTCAAATGAAAAGGCCCTGCCATGAAAAAACTATTCACTTGGCAGGACCTCCTACTAAATCAGCGACAGATCGTCGGCTGAAAGACTTATTTTTTTATTTTTCTTCTAAACTTTTTTCTACCTCAATCCCCCAAGAATCTTTCTTGAAGTGATTGATAATCAATGGAATAACGAACATGACCACTGTGATAGCTGCTACTAATAATGCATCACTCAATGTCGCTGTACCTAATGTAGCAAATACGACAACGATGATAGAGAAGATCAGCATGCAGCTGACTACCCAAGCTAAGCCGTTTCCGTTTTTACCAATTCGGTAAGGACGTTCAAATTCTGGATGTTTCTTACGCATTTTAAGCAATGAAACAGCAATCAAAATGTACACGATACAATAAATAACAGTTGTAGCATTTGTAAGTGTCAAGAACACAGCACTTACGTCATCCATTACACCATAAAGCAAAGCAAATAATGAAATAACGATTGATTGTGTTAGAACGACATTTCTAGATACGCCGTATTTGTTTTCTTTATGGAATCCGAATTTTGGTGGAAGGAATCCTTCACGAGCTACTTGGATGATTGTTTTTGATGGTCCAGTAACCCAAGCTGATAATTGTAAAAGCACACCAATAAATACCATGAAGCTGAAGATATTTCCAATCACTTCTGGTAAGCCTAGGATTTGGCAATCAATCAAGATTGGCTGCGTGATATTTGCTAATTCCATTTTTCCATCTGGTACGACATTGGCAACAAGCATCGCATTGATGACATTCAATAAAACTAATCCGATCAAAGCGATAAATACGCCTTTTGTATAATTTTTTGTTGCGTCTTTCAAACGAGGCATGTAAACAGAACTCATTTCAATCCCAACAAAAATAAATGTGATACCAGCTAAGTATTTCAATGAATCAATATGTTCCAAGTCAGGGAAAGCTTTTGACCATGAAAAGTCACCTAGATAGCCGTTTGAGACTAGTCCGACTTTGAAGGCTGCCAAAACACCTAAAACGAACATGATGACTACTGGGATATATACCCCTAGCCATACACCGATGTTCCCGCCGACTTTTGCCATATCGAATTTCAAGTTCAAGATCGTGATGATCCAGTAGATAACTAAAATACAACCTAAAACGAACCAATGATTATTGCCAAGTTCTACATTACCAAATGTGTTTCCTAACAATGGTCCTAAAGTAGAAGCGACCATTACCATACCTGGGAACATTTGCACCCATAATAGCCATGCAACGACAAATCCCCATTTGCTGCCCAGTGCTGTTTTTACCCATAACTGAGGACCGCCTTCTTGAGGAAGCATCGTTGAAAGCTCACCGGAAACCATTGATATCGGACCGGCAAAAAACAAAACTGCAAAAATTGAATAAAAAATCAATGTCCAACCGACTGCGGCTAACGTAGGAATACTTCGAACCGTTGCACACAGTGCCATTGTCAGACCGATAAAGGTCCCAAGACCCATTTTACTTACTTCAGATTTACTCACCGTTGACACTCTCCTTGATTTTTTGGATAAAATAACGGTGTCTTTGAAGTAGTTTCAGCAATAAACGAAACAATTCAGCGAATATTTGAGGGGATTCTTTGAGTCTATTGCTTGAAGGAGTTCTTCAAAGACAACCTCAAAACAAAGGGATCGAAGAGCTTAGGTCACCCCTTGCTCTTCAGATCCAAACATGCGTCAGAAACAGTTAGCATTCAAGCTGTTTTCTAACATGATTACCTTGCTTATTTTGCTTCGCTTGCCAATAATTGGTCTGCGTAGATTTTTTCCAATTTTTCTTGAAGAGCTGCTTTGATTTTTTCAGCATATTCTTCAAAGTGTTCTTCTTTGTTCATGTATGGTGTCATTACGCTGGCACGCAATACAGTTACTTTTCCGGCACGGTTCCATTCTTCATCTGAGAATCCTAGTTGGTTCACGAATTGCAATGGGCTGTTGCCATAGTCTGGGATAGCAAAGTCAGTATGTGAAGTTAAGAATTCATTACCGTAAATGCTTCCTTTCACGTATGAAGAATAATCGTATACGTCATGGTTCAATTTATTCATCGCAACTAAATCGTCGTTGCCTTTTTCTTTGAATACGTAGTCTACCATGTTGAAATCTGGATAAGTTAATGGATGAACTTCGATTTCTTTGTCACCTACTTTGAATGACAAGTCATTCAAGAAGTTGTAGAAACGATGTGCCCCTTCGATTGATGCACCCATCAATTTACCGTATCCTGTGACATTCAAAGGTAAGACATGATGTGCTGCCCAAACGCTGGCTGCTGTTGCCCCTGCTTTTGAACCTTCCAAGATATACGCTCCAAGTAATGCTGGGATATCTGCACCTTTTTCAAATACATATGTTGCGAAGTAAGAGATAACGTCTCTCATGCGGATATCTTTGATGACGATACCACCGGCAGAATATGGAACATAGCCCATTTTATGTGGGTCGATCGTTACAGATTCTGCTTCTTCGATTGCTTTATATGCACTGTGTACTTCTTCTAAGATATAATCTTTGTTTTCTGTAAAGACGTTGTATTTGTAATGAACATCTTTTAAATCTTCGAATGGAATGAAGTTGTTGTCTTCGTCTAAGAAAATCGCACGGCCATATCCGCCATAAGCAGCATCTACGTGCAAGTAGAAGTAAATACCGTCTTTTTCTAATACGCGACGCAATGCAACGATTTTATCGATACCGTCGATTGCTCCTTCTTCTGTTGATCCTACAACACCGACTACACCTAAGATTGGTGTTTTTTCAGCTGCTAGACCACGAACGATTTTTTCAAGTTCGTTGATGTCCATGCGATAGTTATGGTCAACTGGCACTGGAATTACTTGGTCTAAACCGATACCGATGATGTCGGCAGCTTTTAGCCATGAATAGTGTTTTGTTTGTGGAACCAACCATTTTCCTAATTTTTCTAAATGTTTTCCGCTACGTGCTGAGTGAGCTTTGATTTCGTCGATTTTTTCTGGAACACTGTCTAACAAGTTCATGATTTCTTCTGTTGACAAGTTCATTAATTCCCAATCGCTTTTTCCAGCAACTAGCTCAGGTGTCACTTCTTTCATAGCAAGTGGCAATGATTTGATGTTGCGGGCATACCAAAGTCCTTCTAAGTTTGCTAAAGAACCATCAGCAACGATGTGTCCCCAGCCATCTTTATAGCTCATTAATTTTGCAAATTCCATGCCTACTTCTTCTTCCATTTGGCTTGTTGCAGGAGAAGATTCGTAAGCAACGTTATTACCATTCCATAGCATAGCAAAATTGTACGCTAGTAAAGATGGCATCAATGTTTCAGAGTTCATATGACCCCAGTAGCGTCCGGCATTATGCCAAGGAACGGAATGGGTACGCATCCGCGCTGAAATTTCTGATAGAACATCTTTTGTTTTATTCACAGTGTGTTCAAAACTAGCACTGCTTTTTTCTTCTGGCGTAATGATAGGCATGTCTTGAGGCATGTAGTTTTGACGCCAGCCTAAATGTTCGTCCACCAATTCATTCAACAAAGCTTTATAGATTTGGCCGTTCTCAGCTTTGTCCCCAATGAATAGGGCATTTAGGTTTAGATCTTTCGACAATGATTCACTCATAGTGAAACCCTCCTAAAAAAAATATTTAAATTTTGTCGAGCCCTACATTACACCTGTTCTCCTATTCTGTAAACTAAGCTTTCGACCGTTTTTTAATCGTATTTTAATATGTATCAATTATCCGAATTGTTCACACTTTTGAAATAATTAAAAAAAACGAGGGAATTTACAAAAGTAAATTCCCTCGCAAAGATTGTATTAACGACAACCAGCGTTCTATTTTAGGATGGGTTTCAAAATTGGAATGTTGTAATAGTATTCCCCTTTTTCAAGGCAAAAACTTACTAAATTCTAATCAATTACTTTGGCCAAAAAGTAATTTTTCTTACCTTTTCGAATAACCACAAACTTACCATCGAATTCATCGGATGGATTTATGACAAAATTTAAATCGGTAACGCGGTCACCGTTAATACTTATAGCTCCGTTTGAAACATCTTCCCGTGCCTGACGTTTAGATGGTTCAATTTTTGTGGAAACAAGTAGCTCCACAATATTTTCAGGTGTGCTTGAAATTTCAACGTTCGGCATTTTACCGAATCCTTGCGCGATTTCTTCCGCATTTAGTTCTTTAATATTTCCAGAGAACAATGCTTGTGTTATTTTTTGCGCTTCTTTCAAGTCTTCTTCACTATGCACAAATCTTGTAACTTCTTCTGCCAAACGGCGTTGTGCTTCACGTTTCTCAGGTTCTGTCTCTACTTTTTTCGCTAATTCTTCAATTTCTTCTTGAGATAAGAACGTAAAGAATTTCAAGTATTTCACTACATCACGATCATCTTGATTCAACCAGAATTGGTAGAATTCAAATGGTGAAGTTTTCTTAGGATCAAGCCAAACGGCACCGCCTGCGGTTTTTCCGAATTTCGTTCCGTCCGCTTTCAACATCAATGGAATCGTCAAACCGAACGCTTCTGCTTCTGGTCCTTCTAATTTTCGGATCAGGTCTAAACCAGCTGTGATATTTCCCCATTGGTCTGCTCCACCGATTTGTAGTTGTACATCGTATGTTTTATGCAGATGTAAAAAGTCGATGGATTGCAGGATTTGGTAAGTGAATTCTGTGAATGAAATCCCTACTTCCAAACGGCTGGCAACGATATCTTTTGCTAACATCGTGTTGATGTTGAAGTTTTTACCGTAGTCTCTCAAAAATTCAAGTAAAGAGATTTTTGACAACCAGTCGTAGTTGTTCACAAATGTGATATTTGCGTCTTTACCAAACAATTTTCTCATTTGATTGGAAAGTGCATCCACGTTATGTTGCACTTGTTCCATCGTTTGCAACACACGTTCTGTTTTACGGCCGCTTGGGTCGCCGATCGTTCCTGTTCCGCCGCCAATCAGAATATATGGATGATGGCCTGCCAATTGGAATCTTTTCATCATCATAAATGGGATCAAATGTCCGATATGCATCGAATCACCAGTTGGATCAACGCCGCAATAAAGTGAAATGCTCTTTTCTTCAACGAGCTCGCGAAGTCTTTCTTCGTTTGTTTGCTGATTAATGGCGTCGCGCCAAGTTAATTCATCAATAATATTCATTTTACTGACCTCCGTGTAGTTTTTTATGAAAGCAGGAACCTGCTAGCATGTGTCATTAAGTATTTCTTCGGGATGGAAAATAAAAAAAGTCCCTTGGCATATAGCCAAGGGACGAAATCTCGCGGTACCACCCAATTTGTATGTCTAGATATCCAACATACCTCTCGAACATTTAACGCTGTCGCGTGGCAATCACTGCCAGAGACTCCTGAAATGTAATTCGCTTTAAAGCATGTACTGGTTTGCAGCAACCACCAGCTTTCTGAAACATTGGCTTTAACAACTACTTCGTTTCAATCTTCGTCTTGTTATTATTAATATGTGTCTATCATAGAGCGCAACTTTTTCTTTGTCAACAGAAAAAGGATATTTTTTTTAAATTCCTCATTTTTTCTTTTTTGAATCCGCTCTAATCCCGAACATTTTATTTTTAACTATTGTTAAAAGAAACTATTTTTTCTGTATTTTTTCTGCAATTTATCGAGAAGTCACTTTACTTTTCCTCTTATTCTTTCTTCGTTACAATGAACAATGGGACGAGTAAAAAAATGAAAAAGCAAGGGACGAGGTATATGGAAAAAAAGCAAAAAATTATTTTAGGAGCCACTTCTGCTTTAACTGTCGTTATTTTAATTTTAAGTCTGTTTTTTGTCATCCGGGCATACACAAAAAAAGAACCGATCATTCCTGAAAAAAAAATAACAGAAAAGACAAAAGAGCCAATGGATGATAAGCAACAGCTAGTTACTCAAGCAAAAAATCTGGCACAAAGCTATGATTATGACCAAGCGATTGCTTTATTGGAGAAAAACAGTAAAAACGGATCTGCAGAAACACAGCAGCTTCTTCAAACACTGAAAAAGGAGAAAGAACAACTGATTGACTGGTCTGATCCTACTCAGATCTCTCACGTCTTTTTTCACAGCTTGATCGTGGACCCGCAAAAGGCCTTCCACTCTCAACAGGCGCAAGGATACAAAGACTATATGGTAACTGTTGAAGAATTCAACCGTTCGATCGAACAACTCTATCAAAATGATTTTGTTTTAGTCAATTTGAATGATTTGATCCAAAAAGACGAACAAGGAAATCTTTCCTTTAACGGGCTTGCGCTACCTGAAGGAAAAAAACCATTAGTTCTTTCACAAGATGATGTCAGCTATTATGAATATATGGATAATTCCGGTTTTCCTAGCCGATTAGTCGTATCAAATAACAATGAAATCAAAAATGTTTATAAAGAGAATGATAAGGAAGAAATTGGGGACTTTGACATGGTTCCTCTGATCGATGCTTTTGTCAAGAAACATCCTGATTTTTCTTATCGAGGCGCAAAAGGCACCTTGGCCCTGACAGGTTACAACGGTGTTTTAGGTTATCGAACATCCAAGTCTCAATACGGAGATAACGAGAAAACAAAAAAAGAGATCGAAGAAGCTAAAAAAGTGGCTGATCAGTTGAAGAAAGATGGCTGGAGCTTTGCTTCCCATACCTGGGGACACTTGAATATGACTCAAGCTTCATTAGAGGATGTCAAAAAAGACAATGAATTATGGCAGCAAGAAGTTGCACCTATCCTAGGAAAAACAAATATCCTGATTTATCCATTTGGTGCAGATATTAGCGACTGGCAGCCTTATTCAGCAGAAAATCAAAAATTTGCTTACTTAAAGAGTCAAGGTTTCGATATTTTCTGCAATGTAGATGCTTCTACTCCCGCTTGGGGACAATTAGGTACGGATTTCTATCGAAATGCTCGAATCAATATCGATGGCATTCGGTTCCAATCAGATTTAGACGGACAAAACCCTATTCTTGATCCATTCATCAACGTTCATGATGTCTACGACAAAGAAGCACGCGAATCCGCTTGATTTTACATCATTTATAAACCAAAAAAGCCGAACTGACATTTTATCGTCAGTTTTGGCTTTTTTATGCTTTATTTCTTCTTCGGCGCGATTCCCTTGATCAGGACTTCTGTCCATTCTGCTGTATATGGAAGCAGTTTTGCGTATATCTCCGGCTTAGAAATTCCTTCTACCATTGCTTGAAAATAGAGGATCAAGAACTCATCCGAATATTTCAAATCCACTTTTCCTTCTTTACGCCCTCGATGGAAAAGATCAAGCATGATACTGAAACTTTCTTGCGTATACGCATCCATCGCGTCAGAAAATTCTTTTTTTTCTTTTTTTGTATAGTATGTCATCAAATCGATATAAAATTGTTTGTTCACTCGATTGAGATAACGGATTTTGTTTTCACTCATGGCAATCAGTGTTTCTTCAAATGGAAGATTTTCTGCAATCAACGCTTTCGCTTCTTGCCCTAAATCATTCATAAATGTAAAAAATACTTCATAAATCAGCCCTTCCTTGCTGCCAAAATATTTAAAAATAGTCGCTTTACTTACCTGAGCGCTCTCAGCTACCTTATCCATCGTCACTCCAGCGGTTCCTATGTCTGTGTTCATCAAGTCAAAAGCTGCTTGTAAAATCTCTTTCTTTTTCTCTTGTGCTCTCTTTTCAAAACCGTTCATTTGTAGAGCCTCCCGTAATTTTAAACTTTTATAATATCTATAGTTCAAATTTATTCTGAGGTTTATTATAACTATCTATTGAGAAAGTATCAAGCCAGCAATTCCTTGTTTATGAATTCATTGACAGAAATTTATAAAAAGAATATTATGTACTAAAATAATAAAAAAAGTTTTACAAAAAGGTATAAAAGCATTTTATTAAACTGTTTAATCTTATTTAGTATATATTTTCAGAAAAAGGAGTGGGGTTTTTATGGCAGAAATCGTCAAAGTCACACATTTGAAAAAGAGCTTTGGTCGTTTCGAAGCTTTAAAAGACGTCTCTTTCACCGTACATTCAGGTGAAGTCGTTGGATTTATCGGACCAAATGGTTCTGGAAAATCCACGACGATTCGGACACTTTTAGGGATTATAAAAAAAGACGGCGGAACGGCAACAATTTTTGGTCAAGATGTATGGGAAGATAGTTTATCTATCCATGAACGTCTTTCTTATGTTCCAGGTGACATCTCTTTATGGGGAAATTTGACTGGAGGAGCGATCATCGATCTCTTCATGAAGCTTCATGGAAAAGGGAACGCTCAAAAAAAGGACGAACTGATTCAACGTTTCTCTCTTGATCCTAAGAAAAAAGCAAAAAACTATTCAAAAGGAAATCGTCAAAAAGTAGGCTTGATTGCTGCTTTAGCTGTTGATTCGGATCTCTATTTATTTGATGAGCCTACTTCTGGTTTAGATCCCTTGATGGAAACTATTTTTCAAGAAGAAGTTGAAAAACTGAAAGAACAGGGCAAATCCATCTTGCTTTCTTCTCATATTCTCAGTGAAGTCGAACGGCTGGCAGATAAAGTCGTGATCATCCGCGAGGGAACAGTCGTAGAAGAAGGAACACTCGATGAATTACGTCATTTGACCCGCTCGACCATTACTATAGAAACAGAAGGAGATAACAGCCACTTAGCACAATTGAACGGTGTCCATGATTTTGTGCAAAAAGACCACCTTGCTCAATTTGCTGCTGACAACGAAGCTTTCGATGTGATTTTAGCTGAAACTTCCAAATTAGGTGTGAAAAAATTTGAATCTATTCCACCGACTCTTGAAGATTTATTCATGAGGCACTATGAAGGATGAGGAGGAATCGAAATGACTGATAAATTTTCACGCTGGTCCACCCTTTTTTCTCAAAACCTTAGCCGTGACTGGAAAAAGATCCTGATATGGCTAGTCGGTGTCACTGCTTTTTCTGGTGGTTTTGTCCCTGCGTTTGAAGAATTGACTTCAGGACAAGGATTAGCTGGATTATACGAAACCTTGCAAAACCCGGCAATGATTGCAATGGTCGGACCAACTCCAGCTTCGAATGCTGCTGAATATACTTTAGGAGCGATGTATGCAAATGAAATGTTGCTTTTTTGCAGTTTGTTTGCTGCTGTTATCTCTGTTTTGCATGTGGTGAGCCAAACGAGAAAAAAAGAAGAACTTGGTCTGATTGAACTTATTCGTTCCTTTCGAGTCGGACGTCAAGCAAACTCTTTAGCTGTCATCGCTGAAAGTATTCTGATCAATTTGCTTTTAGCAATATCAATCAGCTGTACGATGATTTTTTTTCAAGCAGATTCAATCACTGCAGAAGGTGCTTGGCTTTTTGGGCTATCTGTAGGTAGTATGGGGATTTTGGGGAGTGCCGTTGCACTGTTTGCTGCACAACTGATGCCAAGTTCAACCAGTTCGAATGGTCTGTCTTTAGCGTTTTTAGGTGGACTTTACCTTCTACGAGCAATAACAGATGTAGCTGATTCCTCCCTTTCGATGTGGAATCCTTTAGGCTGGTCTTATTTGACCTATCCATTTACAACTAACAACTGGATTCCTTTGCTTTATTTGTTTTTGTTCAGTCTAATCTTGATAATCAGTTCATTTGTTTTAGAGGAACATCGAGACTTGAACACCGGCTATATCCCCGAACGTGAAGGAAAACCGTATGCTAAACGTTCTCTTTTATCCTTGCGTGGTTTATTATTTTATCTAAATAAAGGGATGACAATCAGTTGGCTTATCACTTTTGGTTTGATGGGGGCGGCATACGGCTCTATCTACGGGAATATGCAACAGTTTTTAGAAAGTAACGACTTAATGAAACAGATGTTTATCCAATCTGGCGTCTCAATTGAAAAAAACTTTACAAGCACGATCATGGTCGTCTTGATTTGTCTAGCTGCTATTTTACCAATTGCTAGCATCAATCGTTTATTTACAGAAGAAACCCACGGACGTATGAATCAGCTGTTCGCGACAAAAATTTCTAGGAACCAACTTTATTGGACAAGTCTGTTACTAGCGATCCTGTTTTCTATATTGTCGATTCTGATTAGTTCTGGTGCGCTAGGACTTTCTGCTTTGGCATCGATGAAGGATGCGAAAGATATGGATCTATTGCTGTTTCTTAAAGCCGGATTCAACTTTCTGCCTGCTGTTTTAGTGTTTATCGGGGTGAGTGGCTTTCTATTCGGCTGGCTTCCTCGAATGGGTAAATTTGCTTACATCTACTTAGCTTACTCCTTTGCGCTCAATTACTTTGGCGGGATTTTGGATTTACCAGAATGGTTCTCCAAAACAGCGGTCCCTAGCTGGGTACCACGGATGCCAAACGATTCTTTCGATCTTTCCGTATTCCTTACGTTATCCTGTATCAGCCTTGCACTGATCGTCCTTGGTGCTATCGGTTATAGGAGAAGAGATTTAGTGGAAGGATAACAAAAAAAGAGCATGTTCAATTTCATGCTAGCCTCCAAATTGGGATCAAAAATCCAACATTTGGAGGTCATTTTTGTATTTACAAGTCTTCTAACTGCTCTTTATCAATGATCCAGACTTCCCGATTCTCTCTTTTTACATAACCATTCTCCTCTAATAATTTAAATTTTCTAGATAAAGTTTCGGGGGTCGTACCGATAAATGCAGCAAGTTCTTTCATTTTCATTGGCAGGAAAAAGTGATTCTTCCCTGTCGCTTTAGCTAAATCAAGCAGATAGACAGCGACTCGTTCTTCTACTTTTTCCATCATCAAAAAAGTTGTCTGCTGCTGTACTTTTGTTAATTTCTCAGCGTTGATTGCTAAAAGTTTCAGACTAAGGGCGGGATAATGCAGTAAGAGTTCCGAGAAATCTTTTTGTCTCAATACGCAAATTTCCGTTTTTTCTAGTGCTTCGCCAAATAAAGACTCATTTGGAACGCCTAGCAACTGGCTCTCTCCCTCATATCCGCCCGGCTCTACTACTCGTAAAAGCTGTTCCTTTCCGCTAGCAGATAATTGATACACTTTCATACTGCCGGAAGCCACGATCACTAATTGAGACTCTCCATTCGGCGCAAGAATCTGTTCTCCTTTTTCCACTTTTCTGTGTGTCACTAACGAGTGGATTTTTTGCTGATCTTCTATCTCGAGATGATTGAATAACGGAACGAGTGAAACACACAATCCTTCATGTCTCATAGCAGATTCCTCCTTTGGATTTCTTACTTGTTTGTTATTCTACTTGTTCTTTTAACTTAGGTAATTGATTTGTATCAAGATTTTTCTTTTTGTGCGATAAGTAAGCAGACACATGTCGTTTATGACCACGATCAGAATACTCATTTCATGGAAAAGCATACCGCTTGCCACCTCGGCCACCAGGATCAGACTCTCGATAATAATGGTAATGAGTGCTTTATGTCCTAAAATCATTTTTTGATACTATCATAAGTAAAATTGAAAATTGCCTCTTATGTCAAATAGGAGCTGTGACAAACGCCTTGTCGCAACTCCTATTTTTTGAATAAACGGAGTTCTCCTGCCAACTTCTCGGGTACAAGTCACGATATTCATCAAACATGAGAAGCTGTTTTTTGAAATTGTTCCTTGTGACTCAGAGTTAAACGGCAAGTTCACAACCTCTGATTCACGGTGTTCAAAAACTTACTAACATTCGGCTTTTTTTACTAAATGCCGCTGTTACTTGTTTGCCGAAACGACCCTTTACTGCTTTTTCCAATCCAGTCGTTGCAGAGGATACCGCTTTTTTTGCCGTGCTTGCTTCCACCTCTGCGGCTTGTTTCGCCTTTTTGCATTTCGTGACTTTGTCTTGAGTCATCGCAATCCCTAAAGCTCTTGCTGAGATTTTTTGTATCTCTTTCTGGTAGTCTTCCCAAATTTTTTCCTCTAGAACGATCACTTATTATCTCCTTTCCTGTTACTTTTTGTTTAATCGTTGCAGATCAGCACGATAACGGCGTTCGACTTCATCTTGCTGATCATAGATTTTTTTTCGTTTCTGCATCAATTCATGAGAGAACCTCTCTTCTAAACGTCTGAGTTCTTTTTGTGCAAAATACAAAGAATCCTTCGGGCATTCAAAGGAACGTACCGAAAAACGTATATTGGAATAAGTCGTTTCTGCCATCTGCTGCATGTTCTTTTGCATCTGTCTGAGCTGATCTTCCTGATCTTCTAGCTGCAGTCGTTCTTTTCGATATGTTTCATGAATCTGGTTTTCTTTTTCCATCTCACTACTCCTTGTTTTAAAATAATTGTCGTGCCAAGTCCCGATCACGCTGGACCAGTTCATTGATTTTCGCTTCGATCTCTTTTGCCAAGGTAGAGAATTCTGCTGAAAGCTGCTTGATTTTGAAGATCTTTTCCCGGAATTCCTGCGTAGGTTCATCAACGATCGTCTGCTTTGTACAACCGACTTCTCGCAGAGCATCGAGCATTTCGTTCTGAGACAAAAGGGGTGTCTGTCTGCGGACCATCGCAAGACCATCTGCCCACAGCTGTTCCAAATCACGAATCCCACGCTGGTAAATGACTAGCACTTGTTCCATCGCTTGATTGAAGACGGAAGCCGCGTGTTTCACGATCATCAGCGCCTGCTGGTCGTCTAAATAGATCTGTTCATTGGTCGACAGACCGCCGCTGCTCGCTGTGAATCTTTTCCGCCAAGTCACTAGCTTGGAGAAAGCACTGATTTGTAGCTGGAGCCACTTGTTTTCTTCTTTCAGTTGACTGATCCGATTTTTTTCCCATTGATTTTTTTCGCCATATGTCTCCATTTGACGGATCATAGCTTTGTTTTTGATGATTTGCTGGGCGAGTAAGGTCTGTTCGAGGGCGATTCCTCCATGTTGGTCGGAATAGATGACGATATCGCCATATTTATCGATGTAATTCCCGTTTTTGTCGAGACTGAACTGATTTAGATCGTGTCCATAGTTTTTCCAGCCGGCGTTGTCGATTTCGAAACTGTGAAATGGCAGTTGCCCTTTCCCGCCAGTCAGCCAGCCGCTGGTCACAATGTCTGATGTGTCATACAGATTGATGATCTGCCCTTCATAATTCTTGAGCTGTTTCTCACTCAGGCCTGGGCCTGCCGCTGCATATGTAAATCCGTGATAGCCTTTTAAAACAGCGACATAGATCGCCTGTGCTCCACCTAAGGAATGACCGGTCGTGGAAATGGTGTAGCCGGCTTTGACAGAATAGGTCTTTTCGATTGCATCGGCATACGCTAAAGCCGACTGGAAGGCGCCGTTGTCGTGTTTGTCCTCGAAGCCGACTTCTCGGATGTTCGTTTTCCAGTCCTGCCAACTTTTGGTACCTGCGTAGGCGATAGTCAGGTCTTTTTTGATGACGGATTTGGGATAGCCCTCAACTTTTTTCAGTTTATCTTTTACATACATTTTATATTCATCTTTGATTTCAGCCACGACCATGGCCTGCATACCGTTTTTCTTTGGTGTTTTTTCTTTTCCGATCGTATGTTTGTCGGTATCAGTGATATCAATAACAAGATATTTATCCTCAACGATTTTTTCGTTGACTTTTACTTTCCCTGTTTCAACGCCATATACTGCTTTAGAGAATTCTTTGTTTTGGTCCATCACTTGACTCCCTTTTCATAATAGATAATGTTTTCTTCAGGCATTTTTTCATCTGTCGAAGAATTTTTTTTAGTTAGTACATATGAATTCCTAGTATTCCCAGTGTTGAAGGAATACAGCCACCTATTTGTTTCGGCTGATCTCGTATCTAGCGTCGTTTCATCTGGGTAAACATCATTGATGATAAATCCAACTACCAACCCTTTCATCGGTCCTACAGAGAAACCTGTAAATTCTATTTTTTTAATTTTTGAATATTCTCTTATCTCTAAGCTTTTATCTAAGTATTCCTGAGTACTTAAGTCACCTTTCCCTCCATTGTATGCTTTGTCTAATTCTTCTGATTGTTCAGGATTTTCTCTAAAAATCTCATAATAATTATACAAATAATTTGCCAGATCGGTTTGGATGGTACGCAGTTCTTCATTATCTTTTTCTCTTCTATCCATCAATATTTTCCCTCCTATACTCAGTGCAATGATGACTATGACTCCTCTGAAAATGATTTTTTTCATGCTTGCTCCTTCTTACTTCTCTTCGTAAAGAAAACGCTTTAAATGGATTTTACCATAGGCTTATCAGTGAAAAAAGAAGCCTTTTTCTTACTTTTCCTTGTTTGATAACGAAATGAATATTTTTTCATTTTTTCTGTTATGTAAATCGAAACACATATACAAAAGAATGAGCGGGACGCAAGTGATTGTTGTTTTTTAGAGTTCGTTAACTGTTATGTCTTTAGATTTTATTAAATTTTTCATAGCTTGGTTGGAATCTCAACCATGGCCTGCATACCGTTTTTTTTTGTGTTTTTTCGTTTCCAATCGTATGTTTGTCGGTGTTTACCGTATCAAGAATTAAATATTCATTGCTTTTCCCCGTTCTATCACCATTTTTAATTTTTCCTACTTCTACTTGATAAACTGTTTCTGAAAAAATTCGATTCTGATCCATCAGTCGATCCCCCCATCATAGAATGTGACGATATTCATGGGTATGCTCATATTGGTCTCTTGATCTTTTCTACTGAGATAATGATCTTGCCCCTGTTTTTCTATACCACTATCAATCCTATAGATCCACTGACCTGTTTCTGCAGACTTTACTCCTAATGTCGCAGTGTGAGAAAGCAGGTCATTGATTTCGAAATGTACCTCTAAAGATTTCATAGGGGTTACAGAGAAACCTGTAAATTCTATTTTTTCGATGTTGAAATATTGCCTAGCATTTTTTAAACTCTCTAAGTATTCGTCATCTGTTATTGTTCCAGTACCACCATTGTATTTCTTATCTGCTTCATTGATTTTGTCCTTATCTTTTGTATAAATCTCATAATGATTATACAAATAATCGGCCAAATCGGTTTGGATGGTACGCAGTTCTTCGTTGTCTTTTTCTCTTTTATCCATCAATATTTTCCCTCCTATACTCAGTGCAATGACAACTATGAGTCCTCTGAAAATGATTTTTTTCATGCTTGCTCCTTCTTACTTCTCTTCGCAAAGAAAACGCTTTAAATGGATTTTACCATAGACCTATC
>NZ_BJLL01000033.1:0-11619 GCF_007996925.1 Enterococcus sp. NBRC 3427
AAAGAAGCCTTTTTCTTACTTTTCCTTGTTTGATAACTAAATGAATATTTTTTCATTTTTTCTGTTATGCAAATCGAAACACATATACAAAAGAATGAGCGGAACGCAAGCAATCGTCGTTTTTTAGAGATCGTTAACCGTTATGTTTTTAGATTTGTTTAAATTTTTATTCTGATTTGGCTGATGGAAAAACCAAACAGACACCTGCGAAAAAAATGATTTTTTCGCAGGTGTCTGTTTATGTTGCCTCATGAGAGCACTGGATTCGATGATGTGCCATCTATTTAGTACGCAACGCAAATCAGCTTTTTCATAACTTCTTTTTTATCGCGTGATACAATGGCGCTAGTTCTTTGAGCGCCTCAGCAGTTTTCTCTTCGATGTTCGTGTATTCATTTGGAGAAAAAAACAGTTTGCCAAGTTGGAAGGTTCGATCGCCCATTGTTTCTCGCAGCTCTTCTTGCTTGCTCTTATCTGATAAATAAACGGATAAAGGCAAATGATCTTCCAGCTCATTTTCAGGCTGAGGCCAGATATAATATTCTTCAATCGCTACCTGGGTACTCCATTCCTGCAGTAAAGATAGCAATTGATTGTATCCTTCAACGCTTCCTTCTCTCGTGTCACTTTTATAGTGCTGATACATCAAATAGATTTGGTATTGTTTTTGATTCAACAAAACTGCTAGACAGGCATTCTCGTCTTGACGAGATTCGCTTCGATAAGCACTCCAAAAATGACTGCGTAAATTCCAGCCATTCGTCCAGCTTTCGATTTTAGGTTTGCTCATGCCATACGTATCAGGCAAAAGTGCAGCTGTCTGGAGCTGGATCTCTTTCCATTTTTGCCAATGTGCTTTGTATTCTTGTTTGATTTGTTCAACTTCATCTGGTGTATGTATTTCTTTGAGTTGTTTGAATGCATAATTGTCTCTGTCAAATAACTGATAGTCTTCTTTCATTAGATCCATTTTGTTCCCTCTTTTCTTTTTTATTTTAACTATCTTATTTAAAAGAAACAACTGTAAAAAAGCTGAATCGAAAAAGCAACTGCTTGCTTTTCGAGTTCAGCCTCTGTTTCCATTTATATAGGGACGGTCATGAAGTTTTGATCACATTGAGTAGTGTCGTAAATAAAATGGCACTGGAAGCAGCTCCCGGGTCGATATGTCCGATTGCACGTTCTCCTAGATAGGAAGCTCTTCCTTTTTTAGCTACCAAGTCTTTGGTGTGTTCTTTTGCCTGGTCAATGATTTCTTTTGTTAGATTCCCTCCTTTCAACGCCTCTGTAACTGGTAGCCAAACATCTAACATCGTTTTATCGTCAGCTTCTGCCTTTCCTCGGCTTTGAATACCCGCTGTTCCCTGCTCGATCACTTCTCCTAATTTTTCTTGAGAATCAATAGAATCGACCTCTTTTGTCGCTTTCATCATGTTCATGAATGCAGATCCGTATAACGGACCAGAAGCCCCACCGACTTTCGATATCATCGCCATAGAGAATACTTTGAATGTATCACTAATTGTTTCAGGATGATCGGTTTGAAAAGCTTCTTCATAAGCTGAAACCCCTCTTCCCATATTATTTCCGTGGTCTCCATCGCCAATCGGGGTATCTAGATCACTGAGATGTTGTTTGTTCTGATTGATTGCCTCTGCAAATTGCGAGAGCCATTCTTGGATTTCTTGAACGGTTAGTTTCATATTATCACCCTTTTATCTTGAGATTGTCTTACCATGAAATCGTCTGTACATTGCTTTCTAAAGAATCTTTCCATTGTGTCTCCGTCAAGTCGATCAGCGTCAGAGAAAGGCCTTGCATATCTAGTGAGGTCATAAAATTACCGACTTTTCGGAAAACTACATTGACGCCTCTTTCTTCCAACAGAGCTAAAACATCATTCATGAATACGAACTGTTCCATCAAAGGCGTCCCGCCCATTCCGTTGACTAATACACCTGCTTCTTTTGGCAAATTCGAGTAATCATCTAAAATCTTAGTAACAAGTTCCTTTGCCAGTACTTTAGAAGGCTGCATCTTTTCTCGACGATAGCCTGGCTCACCGTGGATACCAACACCATACTCAATCTCATCTTCTCCTAGTTCGAATCCTGGTTTCCCTACTTCTGGTACAGTTGCTGCTCGAAGCGCTAGACCGATCGTCTTAGTTGCCTGTACGACCTTTTCTCCCAATTCTTTCAACTCTGCTAGGGAAGCACCGTTTCTTGCTGCATCGCCCACGATTTTGTGTACAAGGACAGTACCCGCAACTCCGCGTTTTCCAGCAGTATACGTACTATTTTCAACGGCGATATCATCATCTACGATCACACTTTCTACTTCAATATCGTCCATAGCAGCTAGTTCCTTTGCCATATCGAAGTTCAATGCATCACCTGTATAATTCTTAACGATCAGTAAAACTCCTTTTCCACTATCCGCTTCCTTGATAGCCGTTTGAATCTGATCTGGAGTTGGAGAAGTAAACACATCACCAAGCACCGCTGCACTTAACATTCCTTCCCCTACAAACCCGGCATGGGATGGTTCATGTCCGCTTCCTCCACCAGAAACCAAACCAACTTGTTCCGCTTTCTGATTCTTGGCTACAACACGGGAAGATTCTACACGATGAACAAGTTCTGGATAGCTTTTTACTAATCCTTCCAGCATTTCTTCGACAATATTGCTTGGATCATTCATGATTTTTTTCAATTTATTCCCATCCTTTCTTTCCGGCATTTTGTGCTTCTGTTAAGATTTGCTGAGTATCATCCGTTATACCGGCAGTGATGGCTGCTGCAAAAGCTCCTTCCACTAAAGGCGCATCCACCAGATGATAACGTTGCTGCTGTTCTTCTTCCAACATGTCTTTTGCCAGTTCCGAATTCAATACCGCGCTGCCGATATCCGCAAAAACAAAATAACTAGCTGCATCATTTGATTCATTGACAGCTTCTACGATTTTCATCGGGTCTGATCCGATCTCGCCATTTATTCCACCGAGAGAAAAGATCTGCACCTCTTCGGATTTTTGCATCTGCTCAATCATTTCTTTAATACCATCTGTTACTTTTTGACTATGAGAAATAAGCAAAATACTCTTTTTCACAAGAATCTTCCTTTCTTTTACATAGTTGCTAACGATTGGTTTCGCTTTCATTAATGAACAATTCAAGTATATAATAAATTCCTAATTTTGGGAAAATATGTGTTGCGCATCTTGAACTTTGTTATACTTTCATTAAAGAGAGGAGTGATCGAATGATTACAACAACCACGAATAGTGTGGAAGGAAAAACCGTAGTAGCTTATAAAGGAATCGTTTTTGGTGAAGTTATTACTGGGATCAATGTATTGAAAGATTTTGGGGCTGGTTTGCGAAACGTCTTTGGCGGCCGTTCAAAAAGTTATGAAAATGAACTAATGGGCGCAAGAGAAGAAGCCCTTGCGGAAATGGCCGAACGTGCAAAAGCATTAGGAGCTGATGCAATCATCGGCGTAAAAATGGATTACGAAGTATTAGGCAGCGACAATGGCATGTTGATGGTCACATGTAGTGGAACAGCTGTCTCCACAAGATAAGTAGGAATAGCTGTCTTAATAAATAAAAAGAGATGGGACATGTGGTGGGACCCAAGAGTTAGATTTTTCAGTCTAACTTCGAGGTTCACTACCTTCCCATTCTCTCTTTTTTATTTCTTTTTGCGAATGATTCCGTAAGTTGTTGCAACTAGCACACCTGTGCCTACTAAGGAATAATTGACAGAAGCTGTTTTTTCATTTGTTTTTGGTAAAGTCTGACTTGTTGATTCGGATGACTCTGTCGTTTGCTGAACTGTTTCTGTCGTGGTTCCAGAGGCCACTGATTTTTCTCCTGCCGAATGCAAAATATCTTTTATTCGTTGGAAACTAGCTGCTAAGTCTGCTTTTTTTGCTTCAAAATCATTAGCAACTGTTTGCGCTTCGCTGATCTTTCCATGGATTGCTTGACTGGCCGCTGTGATATCCGCTTGAGTTTGACTTAGCTTTCCAGAAGCTGTTTGAGCAACCTGATCTAATTGTTGATTGAATTCTTTTGCTTGTTGGATCTTCCCGTCAAGATCTGTTTGGACAGCTTCCGCTTTTGCTTTCGCTTCGGCAAGCTTTTTCTCAAGTTGTGCACGGTCATTTCCCGCTTTATTTTTAAGATCAGCTAAATCTTGATCGATTGCTGCTTGGTCTTCTTTCAATTTGTTTTTTGCAGCCTCTAATGCTTCTTCGAGTTCTTTTCTTTTATTTTCCAAGTCTTGCAAATGATCGATTGGATCAGAAGAGGTAGAACTATTCGTTGATGTATCTTCTGAAGACGAAATCGTTTCTCCTGAGTTATCCGTCGGTACATTGGAAGTCATTTCTGTTTCCGAGGTTCCGTTTTCAGCATCAGAAGAGCTTATAGTTGTTGAAGGCTCTGTTTGAGCAGGTTCAGAAGTTTCTGCAAAAGCCGTGTGTCCGAAGAAGAAAATACCGGAAACAGCAATCGGCCAGATCAACGGCTTCATTCTTTTTTTCATCACTTTCCCCATCCTTACTACTTTTTAACTAATTTCTTATTATAAGCAAAAATGTCTGGAAGAACCATAAACACAACAGGCTGTTTGTCTAAAAAACGGTGCATCTTTTATTTTTTTGTACGTTCCGGACTTTTCCATGTCCCGCTTCCATAACCTAAAATCGTTTTGACTGCTGGAATGAAAGTCGTCACGATTGTTATCGCGTTCACTATCCAGAACAAAAGCATATATAGTGGTGCGAAAAGAAGATATTTCAATTTTCTTCGTCGATCATCTACAATCAGCGAAGCTAGCAACTGGAAAAATCCTGCGACCATTTCAAAGCAGATGAACACAAAACTGAATGTAAAAGTGACATAGATCTGTTCATAGTTTCCTTGGTACACATAATGCCCAATCAATCCAATAAAAAGAATCATGGAAATACAAAAGAATATTGACCAGACAATGCTCAATGTTTGATCAATGAAGATGATTGTTCTTCCGATATGTTTAAAAGGGTGGAGCATCACTTTTTTGAAATTCGTCAGCCAGACTTCTGTTCCACCTTTTGCCCAACGTTTTCTTTGTCGATATAGCATCTTCAACGTCACAGGTACTTCCATGAAAAAGATGATCCCCGGAGCAAAAACAGATACCCAGCCATTCAACTGATGATCCCACGCAATACTGATGTCTTCTGTCGCTCGATCTTGTCTGAATCCGCCCACATCGATCAAGGCGGCTTTTCGATACATCGTATTTGCTCCACTGTACGCATAAAGACCACCGAAAACAGCTGACTGTGTTCGTTTGATGATACCAACGATACTTGAGAATTCAACCGTTTGTGATTTTGCAATCAACTTGGTACGATTTTGGACATCCATATTTGCAGTGACCGCAGCAATATGTCTTGCACCAGGGCGAATGAAATAATTCACATACCTGTTCAGTGCATCTGGCTCCGGTACCGTATCTGCATCATTACTTAAAATCAATTTTCCTTTTGCAAAGGCAAGTCCGATATTAAACGCATGGGCTTTCCCTTTATTTTTTTCGATCCGAACCACACGAAGATTAGCGTATTTTTTCATCAGTCTGGCTAATATTTCTGGTGTTTGGTCCGTTGAACCATCATCGGTCACTAATACTTCATAGTTGTGATAATTCAATTTCGTCATCAAATACTCGATCGTCTCTTCGATCACGATCTCTTCATTATGGGCTGGCACCATGATCGTAATGAACGGTTCAACACCCGATGGAACATCTACCCATTCTTTTTGTTTATGTTTGTATAAAAAAACATAACACCAGACTCCAATAAACCATGCAAATCCGCCTAAAATCGGGTAAGAAACGAGAAAAAAATACATGATAGACAAACAAGTGTCTAGAAATTGATTCCCTGTATGAGTGATTGAGGTCATTTCAGTTCCACCCCATTTTCTTTATACAAATCTGCAATGAGTGTCGTATCTAGATTTTTCTCTTCGGAGACAGAATAAAAACGGACCGTTTCTCTCTCTTCTTTTGTTCCAAAACGTTCCGTATACATTTCTTCAAGTAATTCTTGTCTTTTTTCCAATTCTTCATCTTCATATTCAAAAGACTTATTTACTGTTCTATACAAATTTCGATTGTTCCATCTAGTCAACACAAATGAGATAATCAGGAAGCTGAAAAAGATCAATGCAAAAAAGCCGATGAAGAAATACAGCATTTTCTTTTCCAATAAAAAAGCGTACAAGTAAAAATTCTTGGCTCTTTCTGGTCTCGTTAATGGGAAAAACACCCATATAAAAGGAAGAACAACGATCATCCAACCGAAAAGAGCCACTAGCGTTTGCCAAATTTTTAACCAATAATTACCTTTTGAAAAATACTTATCTTTCACCAAAATCGATGCAACTTCTTCTCTTGTTACTTTTTTCATATCCTCACCTCACATTTTTTGTTACGACGTAGGAGTTTACCATACTTTTCATTTCTTTTCACATAAAGTGTTCCTAAATTTTTCCTAAGAAAAAGAACAAAACATTTCTCATCGGCAAATGAAAAATATTTTGTTCTTTTTATTTTTTTATCTCTTAATTATGTTTCTCTTTCCAATACGACAATGCTTTTCATTCCTCTAGATATCGCCGTGTACATTTGTCTGCGTCTTCTTTGCTCATCTCTATCGTTTTCAAATGGATACAAGATTACATGATCAAATTCCAGTCCTTTTGCTAGACTCAAAGGGATGATCTGGCAGTTTTTTAATCCATATGAACTTTTTTTAATCGATTCTTGCAGCGTTTGGGTTTCCTTTTCTGTTTGGGTAATAATTGCCGCTTTTTCTCCTTTTAGAGAATCCAAAATCTCAGCTAGTATTTCCAACAATTCTTCAGAGGATCGAAAAGAACGGTATTCGGGTTCTTTTCCTTGCGGTCGGATCGATATGATGTCGATCTTCTCTTGATCCACAGCATAGGTTTTGAAAAGCTCTGTGATTGCTCCGCTAGAACGGTAACTATTTCTAAGATCATACCGATGGATCGGCAGATGGTAGTCGTCGAAACAACGCATAATATCAGCAAAAGTAGTGGAAGAATTAAAGATTGCTTGATTCTCGTCACCTACTAAAGTAAAGTGAGTTTTTGGAAATAATTCGATCAATAGACCTAATTGTGCCAGGGTATAATCTTGTACTTCATCAATCAATAGATAGCGAAACGCTGGTACATTTACCTTTTCAACAAGCAAATGATGAATAGCTAATAAAATGACTGCTTCATCAACAGTACGTGTGTGTTGCCAAACATAAGCTGAGCCATATCGTTTTTCATAAATTCTTTCAAACAATCGGTGCTCATCCACCCATGCCATTTCTTCGATCTGTCTGGTTATTTTTCGATAGTTTTTTTGTAAAAGTTTCCTTGCATAAGCTGCGATACTTTGTTCCGAATCATCAGAAATCAATTCACCGAATAATTTCAACTGTCTATCTTCTGTCAACGAGAGTACCTGATTCTGCACAGCAGGACTTTTTGCTTGTTTCAAAAGATGATTCTTCCATTCGCTCATCAGTGCCTTTTTCGTTGCTTGAAGCCTATCGATCAATTTAGGATGAGCAGGGACTTTCTCATATATTTTTTCGATCGTTTTTTTAGAAAGAACTGTTTTTCCATTTTTAGTAAGTCCACGGATAAAATCAGGATGATCTAGAAACAAAAGATCGGATTCTTTTAGATCATCGATATACTCTTTACTACGCAAATGTTCTGCTTGCTCTGATATATTTTCTTTCGTGATACGTTTGAAATAAGCTTCTTCACCTTCTATTTCCTCTGCTGAAAGCTGTGAAACCAGCTGCAAGATGGTTAGATTCAGTGGATTTCTTTCGCCTAATGATGGTAGGACATTCGAAATATAGTCAATGAACCGATGATTAGGCGATAGAATCAGCAAGTCATCAGATGTCATCGTATCTCGATATAAATAGAGCAGATACGCAATACGCTGCATGATAGCAGAGGTTTTACCACTTCCTGCTACGCCATTTACCAAGATATTTTGACTTTTCACATCCCGAATGATTGTGTTTTGTTCCGATTGAATCGTAGCAGTGATAGCCTTCATTTCATTGGTCTCATCTTGACCTAACACTTCTAATAGCACATCGTCTTGGATAGCTACAGACGTATCAAAAAACTTGACCAAACGATCTCTTTCCAAAATAAATTGTCGTCTTTCTTTGATAACCGTATCGATTTTATTTTGACGAACCGTATAAGAAGACGGACCAATCATGTTATTGTAAAAAAGTTCGGCAATTGGTGAACGCCAATCATAAACAAGATTTTCATCTGCATCATCTGTGAAATTTGCTGTACCGATATAAAAGGATTCTTTTGGCTCATTATCCAGAAAGTCTACAACGACTTTTCCAAAGTAGGGACTTTTCAATAAACGTTCAATCTTTGCTAGCTGATTTTCTGCGTTTTTCTGTTTGATATTCATCTGATCGATTTCTCTATTTTTCATTTCAATCATCGAAAAAGTATCCAGATTATCTAAGTAACTGTCAAAATTCAATCGAAGCTCGCCAGCCATTTCTTTCAACGACTGGTTTCCTTCTATTTTTGCCGTATCCATCGATTCACGCAGTTCGTTTTTTTTATCGATTAACTTTTGATACACGTTCTTCAGATATGCTTCTTCTAACTGCTTTTGTGTGTTGACCATACACATTCTCCTCTTTTTTTAAAGTGGTGGAACCGATTAGTTTACCTCTTTTAAGAGTCGAATGCAAGTTTTTTAACGAGTATCATTTGTTAGGATATATCAGTTCTTCAGGTCGGACAGTTTGATATAAAGAAAATGCACCATCAAGGTTTTTTACGTGGTAGCCAGACTGCTTCAAGATTCTTTCCGCTAGATAGCTACGTAATCCGCTATGACAGCTGACGATATATTCTTGTTGGCTGTCTAATTCATTTAATCGGTCCCGAAGTTCATTCAAAGGGATATGTTTGGCTTCCTTGAATTTGCCCTTTTCCAATTCTTCTGCTGTTCGCACATCTAATAAAATTTTTCCTTTTGCTAATTCTGTCGGCAATTCATGCCATTGTACGGTTTCACTAAGCCCTTCTGCAATGTTCATTGCTGCATATCCTAGCATGTTTACTGGATCTTTGGCTGAGCCAAATGGCGGTGCATACGTCAATTCTAACTCCGGCAAATCGAAGATCGTCAAATGCCCTTTGATTGCTGTTGCTAAAATATCGATCCGTTTATCCACACCTTTTGCCCCAACACCTTGTGCACCATAAATCTCGCCAGTCTTTGGATGGAAGATCAACTTCAGTAAAATATCTGTTGCTTCTGGATAATAGCTTGCATGATCTTTTCCTGACACATGAACGACTTCAAAAGACAGCTCGTTTTCTTTGGCTGTTCTTTCACTTAATCCGGTGGATGCGGCGGTCATTCCAAATGTTCGTATAATTGCTGTTCCAATACCGCCTTGATTTCTTCGAGAGATTCCGGAAATCGTGTCCGCAACTTGTCTACCTTGACGATTGGCTGGTGAAGCAAGAGAAATAAGTGCATCTTTTCCAGTGATTTGCTGTTTTACAACGATAGCATCCCCCACCGCATAAATATCAGGAATATTCGTTTGATAACGTTCGTCTACTAGGATACCCCCGCGTATGCCTAATTCGATTCCAGCGGTCACTGCTAACTGGTTATCAGGACGGACACCAATGGATAAAATAACTAAATCAGCAGGAATGGTACGCCCGTCATCCAGTCGCAATCGTTTCCCGTGGTCTTCAAATCCAGCGACAGCATGAGAAGTAATCACTTCTACTCCTTGATGAGACAATTCTTTTTCTATAAAAGCTGCCATTTCTTCATCCAGTGTCGGAAGAATATGCGGCACTTGTTCGATCACCATGACTTCTAAACCTCTTTTTTTTAGGTTTTCTGCCATTTCCAATCCGATGAATCCTGCACCAACGATCACGGCACGCTTTGGCTGTTTTTCTAATGCATGCATCACTTTATCGATGTCTGGTACATTTCTAATAGAAAAAACATTGTCGGCTTCTGTTATCCCTGGAATCGACGGAACAACTGGTTTTGCGCCAGGAGATAAAACCAATACATCGTACTGTTCCAAGTATTTTTGACCTCCATATACGACTTCTACCGTTTTGTTTTCAGGAAAGATAGCTGTCACTTCATGATTTGGACGCACATCTAAACAAAAACGAGCAGCTAATGATTCTGGCGTTTGGACAAGGAGATTTTCCCGGTCACTGATTTCACCCGAAAGATAATAAGGCAAGCCGCAATTTGCAAAAGAAACATACGGCCCTTTTTCAAAAACAACGATTTCTGCATCTTCCATTAACCGGCGAAGCCGTGTAGCAGCAGACATCCCACCCGCTACACCTCCGACAATAACGATTTTCATCTTATTTCCCTCCTACTGTTCGATCAAACCATTGATTCATACCGCCACGTACATTCACTACATCATAACCAGATTTCTTTAATTCTTTTGCTGCTTGTTTACTCCTCATCCCTGATTGACAAATCACATAAACGGTCTTTTCTTTGTCTCCATCATATCTGTTTATGCTTTGTAATGGAATATTTTTAGCTCCTTTTATATGCCTACCCCGGTATTCTACAGGTGTTCTAACATCAAGTAATACTGGCTTTTCTAAAAGCTTTTCCTTTAATTCTGGGACTGTTATCGATTTTATTGGTTGAAATAACAAACTCATTTTCTGCACCTCATTTATATTTTATGAATACCTCACAGGGTATATTAAACAGGAGCTTTCTTATTCTGTCAACCAGAATGACTCTTCATTTTTTTTACTGCTTTTTATATTTGCATAAAATACCGATTAGGGGTATTATCAAGTTATAAAAAATAGAGGAGAATGTGCTATGGAGATTGAGAATAAAAATATCCTGAACCGTTTGAAACGTACAGAGGGACAAATTCGTGGTATCCAAAAAATGATCGAAGATGAAAAAGAATGTATGGATGTCATCACTCAATTAAGCGCTGTTCGTTCTAGCATTGATCGCGTAATGGGAATGATCGTTGCAGATAATCTGAAAAATTGCTTTGAGAATCCTGATAGTAATCCAGAAGAACAAGCGACTAAATTAGAGCAAGCGATCAAGATGATTATTAAAAAGTAAAGGAATGATTTCAATGAAAGTCGTTTTCCATATTGATGAATTAGAAAAATGGTCAGAAACAGGGAAAAACGTAAAAAACCTGATAAAAGCTTCTCCTGAAACGACGATCGTCGTTTCCGTTAACGGCATCGCGATTACCGGTTATCTAGACTCTGCCAATGCAGAATTCTTAGATTTGAAAGAAGTCGTTTTTCACGCTTGTGCGAATGCTATGCGTGCTAATCACATTTCAGAAAGTTCTTTACCTGAACAAGTAATCGTTGTACCAGCAGGTGTACTTGATTTAGTTGAACTGCAATCCCAAGGTTATGCTTATATCAAGCCTTAGTCAGTAGAGGTTGTGACAGAAGTGATCAGCTTCAAGAAATAA
>NZ_BJLL01000034.1:0-28292 GCF_007996925.1 Enterococcus sp. NBRC 3427
TGAAGTTTTGTATAGAGAAGATAAATAATCCATTAAAATTATAAGCTTTGTGATGAATTTATAAATCCCGGATCATTTTGCTAACTAAAAAAGGAGCCTAAATGAAAAAGAAAAAATGGTGGTTGGTCTCACTGATCGGCATACTCATACTTTTAGGAATAGGAGGAAAATTAGTGATAGACAAAGAAAAGTTACAAAAAGAAATGATCGAAGTCGTGAAGAGCGAAGAGGCAAAACAGGTAGTTGAAGAAGGTTTGAAGAACTTGGACCCTAAAGCATTGACCCCAGAAGGAGTGATCCAATCTTATGAAATCGATTACGACAGTATAGAACACAATCCGATGGGTGGGATAAATGTAACTATATTAGCTAATAGAAAAGAAAATCTTTATGTGTTTTTTACCTTGAAAAAGAACGAGAGTGGCGAGTTAAAAGACGGAGGTGGCGGCAATTCTTCTGATTTAGAAAAATTATTGGAGGGGGATAAATATGTCAAGTAATTATTCAGATCAGGTTAGAGTTACGATAGCAGAACAAGAATACAAAGATTATAAAGAATCTGATCCAGTAAAAATAATAATTAAAAATGATAAAAAGACAATCGGCTACGTCTCTCAAGTCATCAACAACCTCTCTGGCGAACAGTCTTTTGTCATCACCCATACGGACCGCTTCGTTTCCCCGGTTGCGCCATTGCCGGAAAGACTGGTGAGATAAATAAAACTAAAAAAGGAGCCTAAATGAAAAAGAAAAAATGGTGGTTGGTCCCACTGATCGGTATACTCATACTTTTAGGAATAGGAGGAAAATTAGTGATAGACAAGCAAAATAAAGCAGAAAAGTTACAAAAAGAAATGATCGAAGTCGTGAAGAGCGAAGAGGCAAAACAGGTAGTTGAAGAAGGTTTGAAGAACTTAGACCCCAAAGCATTGACCCCAGAAGGAGTGATCCAATCTTATGAAATCGATTACGACAGTATAGAACATAATCCGATGGGTGGGATAGATGGAACGATAGTTGTGAATAACGATAAAGAATTATATATTTACTTTCACCTGAATAAAAATAGTAATGGAATTTTTTCTAGTGAATATGTAATTGCAGGAAACTCGAGCAAGCTAGGTACTAATTTGCGTAAGGAGAGAGTAGAATGAGCCAAATTTATTATACTGATGCGGAACGTGTGGAAATTGCGAATAAAGAGTATAAAAATTGGAAAGTAAAAGAAGAGGTACGCCTTAAAGATGGAACGTTTTTAGGCTACGTCTCTCAAGTCATCAACAACCCCTCCGGCGAACAGTCTTTTGTCATCACCCATACGGACCGCTTCGTTTCCCCGGTTGCGCCATTGCCGGAAAGGATTGGCGGTTAAAGAAGTAACGGTGCTTTATCGCGGTTCGACAGGCTTAGATAAAGTCAAGGAACAAACTGGCGATGTGTGGCAAGACTGGGTCGTCAACAATGTGGATATGGCACGTAAGATCCTCGCGGCTGAACAAGGCGCAGCGCCCCCGCAGTTAAGATCGTCTGCGGAGACCTTGAAGGAAGCGATGCGCCATTATCCCAATGCCCAGTTTTTCGTCTATGGTCATTCTTTAGGCTCCATGAATGGACAATATGCTGTCGCTGATTTGTCATTGGAGGAAAGCAGGCGTCTTAGTGGAGGATATTTTTTCCAAGGACCCAATATTTATACGGTATTGACGCCAAGTCAGCGCGTGACCGCTGATCTTCTGACGAGGTCAGGAAAACTGCATAATTATGTCGATGAGAAAGACTTGGTACCAATCGGCTATAGCAAAGACAAGCCAATGGTCGGCCGAATGCGCCCAGTGTTGTCTAAAAAAGTCGGGTGGGTCGACCAGCACATGTGGGGTGGATATCAGTATGACCAATTCGGGAATGTCTTGCTTGATACGAAAGGAGAACCTGATGTGATCGGATTGGAAACCCAGCAGCGTCTTGCCGGCATCGAAAACATGAAGAGACACTTTCTAGCAAAAGGCAGTCTATCTTCTGCTCAAAAAATATTTTTGGATGCATCACAAGCCAAAGCGATTACTAGTGGGTACAAAAAAACAGTGGAGACAGAAATTAGTGAATTAAAGAAATGGTTCCAAACAGAAATCAGAAATGCCAATGAATTATGGCAAACGACAAAATTAGACGCCCGCTATTGGGGAGCAAGTCTGACATATTATGAAGAACTGGAAGCACTTGATTCTTGTGGAGTAACGGAACGGAGTATACGGATAGACCCAATAAATGAATATGAACGAACAGTAGCAACGCTTAGAAAATCAGAAGAAGAGCTTGAAAGGCTATTAAGAAACATTGAACAAACGATCAATAGGCAAGTAGATTCTGATCACGAGCTCAGCCATTACTTATTTTAGAGGTGAATAAATGGAACAAGAAATCAGAAGGAAAATAGAAGAAACCGAAGAAATTTATCGTAAAAATCGCGTAGCATTAGAAAACCATCTGGATTATCTGTCGAATGAGCAAAGAAAATTTCAACGCTATTTAGAAAATATCTCTGTGCAAATCAATGCCACCGCCAAACATTATGAGACCAACCCTCCCGAAAATAAAAGGGCAGTCTATCGTCTCTTAGAACAAGCAAGTGAAGAATCCCGGCAACGAACACGAGCAATCCAACGGAATCTGGAAGAACGACTACATGAAAATCAATCTATATATAACAAAAAGATCCGTCAGTATGAAGAAGAATACAGAAAATCAAAAAGAGAGGGAGAATCCTATGTTTGAATTCGATTGGATCATGAATGGTGTAGATGCTTTACTTGAAGGAGCAAATAATGAACTAATCCAGCAACGAAAGAATCTGGAAAAACAACTCATCCGTTTACTTGTAGCAAGTCCCAGCAAAGCTACATCCCAAACTAGAAAATCCCTCACACGAGAAAGAAAAAGCCAAGGAGCAACTAAACTGAAGAATGCCAGTGATACCTATAAAAACAATGTTTCTGCTGCCGCCAAAGGCCAATGGGTAGATGCGGCATTAGACAATGTTCAAAGCGTCTCGAATCGGTTAAGGAGGTTGTGAGAGCAGTGCTTCTCCAGAATAAAAATCTCTGCCTAATCAAATTTTTCGATTAGGCAGAGATTTTTATTTATTTGACGACTTTCATCTCAAAGCTTTTTCAATTAATTTGTACCCCTGTTTTTTTGGATAAGATCATGTGCATTGATTTTTTCTATCTGTACGTTTCTCTCCTACTTAATGCCTATCTGGCTCCTGAGGGGTTCTTTTTAAGGCGTCGTCATAGTCTTGGCTGAGGATTTCTTGGTAATCTGAGGGAATCGCTTCCCAAGAGAGCAGGCGGACGTTCATGACGTGTTTTCCTTTGTGTTTGATTACAGCATGATTCTTACCTTTTTCTACCTCTACAGCGTGAAAAGACAGCCATGTACCATGACCAAAGATATCATTACATACCCAATGTTCGATGGAATTGTCCACGTATCCTACAGGGAGTGTGGTGTAGCCGATTTGTGGTTTCAAAAAAGGATTGAATCGATCAACCGTTTCATTTTTGTATTGATAATTGATAAGAAAAAGATAGACCAAACAAAAGCCGAGCAGAAAGAAAGATAGTGCCTTTTTGAGTGATAATGGTGGTTTTGATGAATAAGATTTCTTGATAACAAGAGGTTCATCCGGCAATGTTGGTTCTATTGATTCGGCAGTTGGCTCAATAGAAGGAAAATCAATCGGCAGACCTAAAGTCTGATGTAAAAGTGACAGCATTTCAAGATCTGGCATTGTACGAGAATTTTCCCAACTAGAGATCGTTTTATCGGAAACACCGATTTTTTCGCCTAGTTCTTTTTGCGTAAGGTTACAATTTCTGCGGTAAGTTCGTATTTTTTCTCCGATGTTCATCTTCTTCTCCTTTCGATTCTACAGTATATAGATTTATTCTACATGACCTATACACTTGATAGATACGTTTTTTTGATGAAAAACGGTATGATTTTATCGAAGAATCATTTAAGTAAGGGAGAGTGGTGATAATCAAAAAAAAGTTCACAGTTTTACTCACAATCATAGTGATCGGTATCATGATTGGTTTTGCTTTGGTTAGTATAAATAAACAGGTACTCTATCGGACAAATAAATTTTTCCACCAAACGGATGCTTATACTCCGATTCGATTGCCACAACATTTTATTGGGCAAGAAGAATATGAGCAGCTAATCATGGTATTTGAAAATGTCTCATCAGAAACTGAGCTTTCTTATATGAAAAAAACAGTAAATGAATCCAATGAAGTAGATACATCTTGGAACTTCAAGATACAGCCAAAGCTTGAAATGACATTGTATTATCAAGGGAATGTCAAATCTTATCACGAGAAGGTACCCTATTCTAATACCTCCTTTCGCGTAATGTCCATTGAAGAATCGATCAAAATAAAAGATTTTGAAGGTGAATTTTTCTTGATGACGAGAGAAAAAGAAGACTATGAACGGTTCATTTCGCTATTTGTGGAACGATTCAATCAAGCATTCCACACTGGTTATGCGACTCATGTTTTTGAAGACTTTGAAAATAGCTATTTGTATTCGGTTATTTCAAGTACAGACGTATATAATTATCGAGTGTATTTAACTATTGGGTTGATTCTTTTATTCCTTTTGTTACCATCCTTTTTCTTATTGATGAATAAAGAAATCAGTTTATTGTTGAATAATGGCTTTTCATTACATCAAGTATTGTGGTGTTTATTAGGGAAAAAGAAAATCATTACTACATTCATAATTGCAGGAATTATTGGTGGTTTTATTTTTATGTATTATAAGGAGCAATTTCTTTATTTGTTCCAGATGTACGTTTTCTTGTTCAGCGGAATATATGGTATCTCTTTGTTTTCTCTTTTATTAGTTGAAAAAATCGCTTCGTTAAGAGAAGCGTTCAACTATATCCAATACATTCTTTTTACATTTGGATTGTTGTTTTCTCTTCTTTTGACCGTTGCCAATATCGAATTAGCAACTATCGTTTTTTCTTCTTCACAGTTAGCTGTTTCCCATGAACCGCCAAAAGAAATCGCTGATGAAGACTATCATGTGTTTTATCCAGTAACGATTGGGAAAAACCATGTGGATTTTATTTATTCCAATCGTTTTGCATCAGCAGCAGATCAGGAATTATATGAAACTTTGAATAAAAACGGAAGTATATTAGTCAATGTATCAGATTACTTGAATGAAGAAAATGAACAGTTTGGCAGAGGGATAAAAATAAATCTGAATTATCTTAAGAAATTTCCTTTGATTGATGTCTCTGGAAGGTTGATCCAAATAACCGAAGAAGAAACGCAACCTGTTATATTGATCCCTGAACGATATAGACATACAGATTTAAAAAATGACCTGGCGCAAATAACAGAATATTATCAAGAAATCAGTGAAAAAGAACCGGAATTTCTATTTATAAAAAACAATCAACCCATTTATACATTTATTCCTTCTATCCCCTGGATCGAACATTATCCGGTTGTTGAAATACTGACATTGAAAAACAGTACGTATTGGGAAAGAAATATTCTCAGCGGAGAAATCTATCTACCGTTAAAGATCAAGATAGGCTCTTTGTCGGAAGAAAGGTTATTTGAGCTGATTGAAGAAAGTCAGTTACGTGATAACTTGCAGTTATCATTTCCGTATACTCAGACTGAAGAGATAGCTGTCAAAGTGTTAAGCAGATCATTTCATTACTTGATACAGATATTTTTACTCACTTTCTTTTCTTTCTTCTTGTTGAGCTATGTCATGTTATGCATATATTTTGTCTACAATTGTCGAAAAATCGCTATCTTTCGTTCAAGTGGTTATTCGCTCTTTGAAACGTATAAAGATTTCTTCATGATGAACCTCATCAAATGGGGGACGACAAGTGTAATCTTCCTTTTTCTTATAGAAAGAGAGCCTAAATATCTTTTTAATATTTTTTTCTTTAGTTTCATTGATTTTATTCTTTCAGTTGTTTTTATTTTGTCTACAGAAAAGAAAAGTCAGTTATTGTTGATGAATGGAGGTTAACAATTGGAGCCGTGGATAGTGATAAAAGGTGCGAAAAAAATCATTCGAAACAAAACGATTCTTCATTTGGATCGTTTCACTGCGGATGCTGGGGATCTTGTGACTGTTGTTGGAGAAAGTGGAGCAGGTAAAAGTACGTTATTGAATATATTAGGATTGAATGATCGGTTCAGTTCAGGACAATTCTATTTGTTCGATCAAGAGACGAAACAATTAACTGGAAGAGAGAAGCGCTTGATAAAAAGAAATATCATATCTTTTCTTTTTCAAGATTTTGGGTTGATTGAATATGAAACGATCGATTTTAATTTAGATATTGGATTGAAGTTTTCGAATTTAAATTCTTCGGATAAACGAACAGCAAAATATGAGGCATTGAAAAAAGTTAATATAAACAAGAAGCTAAGTACGCCTATCTATACATTATCTGGTGGTGAGAAGCAAAGAATCGCCTGTGCGAGAGTCTTATTGAAGAATAGCAAAATCATTTTAGCCGATGAACCAACTGGATCATTAGATAAACGAAATAAGGAGCAAGTCGTTGAAATCTTATCGCAACAGGCTTCCCAAGGTACGTTAGTTATCGTGGTCACGCATGATCCATATCTGACCAAAATAGGAAACAAGATGATCATGCTTTAGGGAACAAATGAAAAATCAACCTTTTTTCCAATAAAAACAACAAAAAAATGTCTAAAAAATCGGACATAAAAGTGTCTATTTATAAGATGACAACAGCGGTAAAGAAAGAACAAAAATGATAGCACTTGTTCTAAGGATTAACAGTTTTGCCAAAAGCATAACGCAAGATAGACTTGAAAAACGATAACAAAAGAAGTAGTATATTAAGGTGTGATATGCTACTTGACATTTATTCTGCTGAGTGAACTTTCTGGATGGTATAGACTTCTATCTATTCAGGACGTATCGAGCAGATTAGTAAAGGTGTTCTTGATGATTTTCATCTTGAACACCTTTGTTTTTAGCAATTCGCAAAAAACGAAAAGTAGGAGAACAAATAAATGAAGAAAAGATTTTTAGCACTTGCCATCGTACTAGGCGCTGGTTTATTGTCAGGCTGTACGAATGCTGGTGAAAAAACAGCCGTTAGTTATAAAGGCGGCACAATCAGCGAACAAGAAGTAATGGATAGCTTGAAGAAAATGCAAGGAGCAGACTCAGCTGTGCAACAATTGATTGTTTATCAAGTATTTGAAGATAAATATGGAGATGACGTATCAACCAAAGAAATCGATTCCCAATATGATCAAGCAAAGAAACAATTAGGCGATTCGTTTGATTCCCAATTGAAGACAGCTGGCTTAACAAAAGAAACATTCAAAGACAGTATCAAACAAAGCTTAGCCTTCCAAGAAGGCCTAAAGAAACATATCAAATTGACTGATGAAGATCTAAAAACGGCTTGGAAAACTTTCCATCCAGAAGTGGAAGCTCAAATCATCCAAGTAGCAAGTGAAAACGATGCAAAAGATGTGAAGAAAGCTGCTGATAAGGGAGACGATTTCTCTAAATTAGCTAAAGACAAGTCAACGGATACTAAAACAAAAGAAGATGGCGGAAAAGTGAAATTTGATTCGACTACCACGACAGTTCCTGCGGAAGTCAAAGAAGCAGCTTTCAAGTTGAAAGACGGACAAGTTTCTGATGTGATCACTGCTACCAATGCTTCAACTTATGCTCCAGAATACTATGTGGTTAAAATGGTGAAAAACCAAAACAAAGGCAACGACATGGACAAATATAAAAAAGAATTGAAAGAAATTGCGACAGATACGAAATTGAGCGACAGTGCATTTCAAAATAAAGTAATTGGCGAAGTATTGAAAGATGCCAATGTAAAAATCAAAGACAAAGACTTTGAAAATGTTTTGAGTACATTCACTTCAGATTCCAGTACAGCAAGTAGTAAATAAGCGGAATAAATAAAAAAGTATGAACTATTTAAATCAATAAAACCGTTCATCTAAATCTTTTTATTAGAACTAAATCAACAGTAGTTTCATTACTACTTGATTTAGTTCTTTTTATTTAAAAAACTCTTTGTTTTAATTGGAATCCAAGATAGCCACCCTAGATATTTTTCTGTATAATCTTAAATAAAGAAAACGATATCAAAAAATATACGTATAAGTAGATAAATGGAGTGATTTTGCAAATTTCTTTTATTTCTAGAAGTTATTCACGTATAAGGATTGGTTTTTCACACAAATAAAAAGGCAGGAAGTACAATGGATCATTTGTATATAAAATATATTCATCGATTTTCCGTTTTGGTGTTAGGCACCCTGATTATAGCAGGGATTGTAGCATTTATTATTCAAGACCATAAAACGTTAACGATACATAAAGAGTTTTTCAGTTATGCATGTGGCATTCCTCTTATCGCTATGAGGTCTGACAACAAAAATTGGAAGAGACGCTATTACATACTCCTGCTATTTTTGTGCTTTTATCTGCCGCCTAAAATTTTTACCTTATTAGGTGTGCAACGCCTATCATTTTCTTTTATTTCCTATATCATTGTTTTAAGTTTCTTCAGTTTCATAGTATGGCTGTTTTATTTTGTCAAAAAATAAATGAATGTTTCATGAACAGTACTTCATCACAGCCTAATTTTTTTCTTTATGCTATCGTTATATTAAAGAAATCAATCAGAAGGGAAAGAAAGTGATGAAAAAAGTTTTATTAGTGGTAAACCCCAGTTCAGGCGGTGAACAAGCAAAGGAATTTGAGCAATTAGCGATAGAAAAATTGGAATCGGTGTTTGATGAAGTGGTCGTCTTGCATACAAAAAAAGCAGGGGATGCAAAAAACTTTACTCGCGAGGCGGCTGTGGAAGGGTATCATAGTGTATTTGTCATGGGCGGAGACGGAACAGTCAACGAAGGAATCAGCGGAATCGCTGAACAAGAACATCGGCCAAATTTCGGCTTTTTCCCATTAGGTACGGTGAATGACTTGGCTCGAGCATTAGGGATACCGCTAGAACCTGAGGAAGCGATCAAACATTTTTCGATTGAATCAGTCAAACCATTGGATATTGGAAAAATAAATGATGACTATTTTATGAATGTCGTTGCAATTGGCTCTATTCCTGAAGCAATCAATGATGTAGATGCGGAGAAGAAGACGAAATTTGGTAAATTAGCTTATTTCATGTCAGGAATCAAACAGTTAGCTTCCACACAATCCTACTCGTTTCACGTAGAAGTTGATGGAAAGAAGGAAGAAATTGAGAGTAGTACCTTGCTGATAGGACTAACTAACTCAGTCGGCGGATTTGAGACATTGCTTCCAAATGCAAAAGTGGATGATGGTAAGCTCCATTTGGTTTATTTAAAAGATTCTTCTTTGATCGATACGCTTAAAACATTGCCAGACCTATTAAAAGGAGTAGATGGATCAACGAAAAATCTAGCCTACCTTACTTGTGAGCAATTAGTTGTGTCATTAGCTGATGAGGAAGAATTGACGACGAATGTTGATGGTGATGAAGGGGACAAATTACCTGTAAATATCAAAGTATTGCCCTCACATTTACAGGTTTATTGTTAAAATGGAGGTTGTGACCGAGGAGTTGGCGAGAGAACACCGCTTGTTCGGGATAAGGGACTGTGACAAGACTTTTGTCACAGCCTTTTTTTGTACAAAAAAGAAATTTACACCTAATAGAAAAATTTTTCCATAAAAATACATATTTTAAATATGAAAGTACAATTGGAAATAGATTAAAACGATAAAATAAAATTGTCAAAACGTCAGAGAGGATGGTGGAGAATGAATCAATATGTAAAAAAGCTGATTGCGTCGATTTTGTTTGTCTTCCCTCTCTTGATGGTGACATCCGTTTTTGCCGATGTAGAGAAAACAAACGAATCAACGCAATCAGAGAATCAAAGTTTTGACAAGACTACTTTTTCAGAAGAATCGATAACTTCTGAAACTACAGAATCCCAAAGCGAGGCTCCTACTAATAAAAGGCAAGAAGAAAATAAGATAAGTGAGACCTCAGAAGTAGCTGAACAAACGTCTGACAGCAGTGAAGCGGTACTGGCAAGAGCTGTTTCAGCGGATGGGTACAGCGAAGCTGCCACAACAGAAGAACTGGCGCAGCTTCTCGCAGACGAATCAGTAACTAAGATCCGACTGACTCAGCCTTTGACTTTAGACAGGGAATTAGAGATCAAACGAGATATCGTTATTGATTTTGGTGGATTCGCTCACAATTTCGGCACACACCATATTTATATCAATGAGATACCTCAGTCGATCGAGTTCCAGAATTTTAAAGGAACAGCTGCACATCCAGGTGGATTGACACCAAATATCGATGGAAATGCCATTATCATTGCTTATATGACCGATTTTTGGGGAAGCAGATATCATTTTACGGGAGAAATAAAATTTACCGGGACACTTGATTTGTATGATGGGTCCAAATTAGGACTGATTTACGCTCCTCGTGCAACTGTCACATTAGATGGTGTTTCCGGTGTGTTGGATGTCCAACCAGTGAAAGAAGGACTGAATGCCGCTCCGGGTAAAGCCTATTTTTGTAGAAGCTATCAATTGAATGTGATCAATGGTAGTCAACTTTATGGACCATATTTAGGGAAATTCTACGGTTTTCTAGATTCAGGAGATGAGACTGGTAGTGGAAAAACAGCGCCAGGAATCCATATCTTAAGCGGTTCAAAGGTCTCTCTTGATTATGATCGGGCAGATGGTGTTAGCGATGAAGGAGAGGCAGTCGATACGCTACCTGGTAATGTCACGTTTGAAGTCAGTGGTTCGGGAAGCGAATTTTCGGTAAATACAAAGATCAATATTACCAACGACAACAATCGCGGAATCATCCAAATGAGAGGTTCAGGATCGAAAGTCGCTGTATCGAATGGTGGAAAAATCACAATCAATACAGCAACTACTGGCGGATTTCGCTTGCAAGGAGATTCTAGTCAAATCCATGTATCAAGTGGTGGTCAAATCTCGGTCAAAATGGCTGGAGATGACGATCAACCCGGGAACAATGGGATGCGTTTTGTAGGAAAAGGCCTTTCTTTAATCGTAGAAGGAGCCGGATCAGTTATCGACATCGATAAGCAAAGTGGGCGTTCTAGCGCAGTTCGTTTTGAGAACGGTACGCAAAAGCTGACAGTAACCAATGGAGGTTCATTGAGGGTAAGAAATGCAGGGGATGGCAAATCTTACGTGAACAGACTCAATCAAGGAAACCAAGCGATCCAATTTTATGACGCTTCTGGTTTTCTAGAAAGTCCAGGTTCAGCTGATTTTACGGTCACTGGAGAAAAATCAAATATCGATATACGCGCAGATTCCGGAGCAACCGTAGATACAACTGGAGATATTGATTTAAATTTTATGGCAGGCGAAAAAACTTATTTAGTCATGGTCGGGAAAACAGGGGAAGATAAGACCGGCATCATCAGTGGGGATGTGTTGAATGTGGACTTAGAATCTCCTACCTATTTCGATTTCCAAAACAAACGGATCGGAAGCGAGACCAATGGCATAGGCGGCTGGGTATTCCAAGGAAATGGAGATTCTTCTTTAAAAATTGCCCATTCAGAAATCGCTTTATGGCGAAAAACAGGCGCAACATTCGATAACTTTGAAAAAGACCCGGATTATTTTTCTGATATGACAGACTTATCGATCAATGGGACCGACTTAGGCAATTTCGTATCAAGTCCTAGTGCAGGTTTAACAAATGAATTTGCTCAGACAGGTGCCGGAATGAAAAATTATAATCGAATCAGTGCCAATAATCAGCTCCCGATGATTGAATCCTTAAGAGTACCAACGAATGCAGATAAAAAAATCTATGGGCATGTTGTTGTTCCCGAAGGTGTCGAGGCAAAGCCAAGAGATGCTTGGACAGGCGAAGTAGAAGTGACTTTACGTATTACTTATGCAGATACGACGAAATCACCTGTAGAAATTACTGCTCTCACGCAAGGACAAACAGATGAAAATGAAGGGGCAGGATATAACCCATGGGGAGAAGGCGAACAAGGCGGCTTGTTCGAAGTTCAAGTACCCAACGATGAGAGATTAAAAACGGGGGATCAAGTGCAAGTTGTTGCTGCTAAAAAAGTAAGAGGCGGCCAAGAAGTGACAGAACTGGACTCTGCCAAAACGACAGTCGATGTCATTCCTCCTGAGCCTGCTAAATTAAGTACCACATTGATCAATGCAGCTTCTCGCTCAATCACAGGTACAGGCGAAGCAGGATCCTTGGTTTCATTGAAAAAAAATCAAGCTGTTTTGTCAGAAACCACTATTGATGATACAGTGAAATTTGTTCTTTCTATCCCAGAAAATCAGCTTTTTGCAGGAGACGTATTAGAAATCGTATTAAACGACCAAGCAGGAGAAGCTGCTGCTAAGGGTGTGCAGAACAAGCCAAGTACCAACGATGAAATCGGGAATCACAATCCAAGTGATACGCCAGTTGTCTATCATGATGCTCCGCCTTTTGCGCCTGCTGCGAAGATCGTAGTAGAAGGTGGTCTCTCATTTCTTGCCCCTTCCAAACTCGATTTTGGACAGATCAAAGCAACTGGTTTGACGCAAGAAGCATTTGGCCAAATGGATGGGCAGGAAAAATTATGGATTTATGACCAACGAGAAACAAAAAGTCCATGGATCTTAACAATAAAACTATCTCAGCCCTTTACAAACGATTCAGGATTTTCTATGCAGGATGTCCTTTATTTCAAGAAAGGCGAGGAGTATCAATTAGTGAATGAAGAAGAACTGGAAATTGTCGAAGGACAAAATTCTACGAATGCGCAAGCAGATTATTCAGAATATTTAAATAACGGTCGGGCGTTTAAACTTGTCTTAACCAAAGAAAATCAGATAGCTGGTAATTACTCAGCAGAGATGACATGGACATTAGCAGATGCGCCGACAGAATAAAGATCAAGGAGGATGATTGATGAATCGAATATGGAATAAAAGTCATCGAAACAACTGCTCTTTACTTCTGATCCTTCTCCTTGGATTCATCCTTTGGCAGACACCTGTCCATGCCTCCGAATTCAATTTTGCGGTAGATTTTGAATTACCAGCTAATCAGATCGATAAGAACAAAACATATATAAATGTAAGGATGGAGCCTGGAAAAACACAGGAAATCCCCTACACGGTCTTTAACCGAACAGATAAACCAGTAACAGTTGAGACATTGATCCACTCTGCTACGACGAATTCAAACGGTGTGATCGAATATGGAGAATCAAAAAGTAAATTAGATGAAACATTAAGTTATGATATGAAAAACTTAGCAAAAACAGTGGGAGAAATAACTATTCCTCCTCAAAGTGTGGTCACTGAGACACTTTCACTGAAAGCTCCAGAAAAAGAGCTGGCTGGTGTGGTCGCAGGAGGGATCACGTTTCAAGAAAAAAAAGAGAACGTTTCTAACAAAAGTACCGTTGGTGTCGTCAATCAGTTTTCTCAAGTGAAAGCAATCTTGATTCGAAATAGCGAAAAAGAGTCTTCCCCAGATTTGAAATTAAAAAAAGCTTATGCGGATCAAAGCGATGGAAGAAATGTGATTAAGGTGAATCTTCAAAATCCAAATGCTTCTTATATGTTCGGCTTGACTACATCGATTGAAATCTACAAAAAAGAATCAAAAGAACCTTACCTTTCAATAAAAAAAGAAAAAATAGATGTAGCACCCAATACAAATTTTGATTTACTTGTCCCATTAGAAGGAAAAAAATTAGCTCCGGGACATTATCAAGCGGTTGTGAAGGGTGCTTGGAAAGAAAAACGCTGGAATCTTCATACTGATTTTGAAATAACTGATGATGCAGCGGACCAATTGAATGAAAAGGATATTGATTTAAAAAATCAGCCAGAAACATTTGACTGGCGATGGCTGATACTTGTTGGAGTCATTCTTATTGGCTTATTTGCTGGATTATTTATTTTAAAAGAAAGAAGGAAAAAGAAATGAAAAAAACAATTGCATTAAGTACCGTTCTAGCTGGAAGTCTATTATTATGTACACAAAGTGTTTTTGCTGAGAATAAGAGCTCAGCCACTACAGAAGGAACGATTTCTGTAACAAAACCAGATGCCGCAAATTCTGAAGACGTCGTTCCGGTTCCTCCCGTTGATCCAAATGATCCCGATACGCCGTTTACACCTGACGAACCAAATCAGGGAACATCCGGATTACTGACGATTGACCAAGCTCCAGATCTTGATTTCGGAACAATCAAGTTGGGCACAGCAAAAACAGTATATGCTGCATTACAAAGCGGAACGGACAGTACTGGGGCACCAACACAAGTACAGAATTTCGTACAAGTAACGGATAAAAGCGGAAATTATGCCGGTTGGAAACTATCAGTCAAACGAACAGAATTTATTGGTACAACATCTGATACGAATAAACTAACTGGTTCAAAGGTGAAATTCAAAAATGCCGTGATTCGAAATAGCGCAACTAACAGCAGTGGAACGCCATCTACCATTTCTGGGACTGGCGCTGAAGGAATCGAGATCCCAGCAGATCAGGCAGTAGATCTAGTAACTGCAGGAGCAAATGAAGGGATTGGCACATGGATTTATTCACTAGGGGAAAATGCGGAACAAGGGGGACAATCAGTGGAATTATTTGTTCCTGTATCCAATTATGCCGTAGACAACTACGTTTCAACATTTACATGGTCGTTAACAGATGCTCCTACAGAAGAGGAAGCGTAAAATCATATCAACGATTTCAGGGAGTGGGCCTTTAGTTGGCTCCACTCCCTGAAATCTGCTCTGCTTACTTCGCAGCTCTCATTCATCAGCTTGAAGCAGTTTGCTGGAAATCATGGAAACGTTCCTTTGTCTTTTCAAAGATTTTCCGACCAACGAGTAAGGAATCACCGTTGAAAAATTCTAACACATAATGAGCAGAATCGATTTTCTGCAATTGAGATAAGTTGATACAGTAGGATTTTAAAAGTAAAAAGTAAGTGTATTTTTCTAACTCTATCTTCAACTGTTTTAATGAAGTACTTACTAGTTTATCTTCTGTCGTTGTTTTGACCATGACTTGATTTTTCAATCCTTTAATACTTTCAATATATAAAATTTCCCGAGGATATAGGACGAGACTCCCGCCTTTTTGATCAATGAAGATTTTATCGACATTTACGATCTGCTGTTCTTTCCAATTGATCTGTTCTAGCACTTGATGAATTTGTTCAGATAAATTCCTGTCTTTTCTGATATATCCAATCGGAAGGATTTTCCGGTTGATGATATCTACTGCAAAGTTCGTATAGGCGGTGAAAAAAACGATATTGCTATGAGCGTTTTTTTTACGTATTTGTTCGGCGACATCAATACCTGTGAGTGATTGCTTCAAGTCGATGTCGATAAAGAAAACATCGTGATTATCAATAGTACCCAACTGGATCAACTGATTGATTTGGGAGATGGAAGTGAGCTGCACGATATTCTCGATATGATGATTGACCAATTCTTTGATGATCCATTCGCTGTGAAACTGGTTATCTTCTATGATAAAATACTTTTTCATATGCAGGCTCCTATCAAAAAAATATGTGTACATGATGAAACAAAACAATGGAGGAATAAGATGTTCGCAACAGTGACACTTTATTTGACCTTTACTTTGATTTTAGATTTAGGTATTTATTTATTCTTTTCGAAACAGCTGCTAGTAAAAATCAGCTTTGGTTGTTTAGCTTTGATGGCGCTGATCATTATTCTTCCTATTCCTAAAGTAAGTTTTCCTTATTTAGTTGGCTTATTATTAATGCTTCTCTTTTATTCTACTACGAAAAACCTGTTTATCAGCTGTTTGATCAGTAATCTTTTTTTTGCTATCACTGGATTCAGCTTTTTTCTGATTTTTGACTTGGTAAATTATTTAGGAAGAGTACACCTCGGAACAGCAAGTTTTCTTGCACTGCTCGTCGCATTCATTTTCTACCTATTAGTAAAAAGTATAGACAAACGGACAAAATTTCTCAACTTGCTTTTTACTTATCCAACCGAGCATTATTTTGGCTGTATGTGTATTTTATTAAGTTGGGGCGTGATTTTCTTGGTATTGAGAAGTGTTCATTTTCGGTCAACTGATTATTTGCTTTTGTCTCTTTTATCGATTGTGATCAGCTTTTTTTCTTTGCTTTTTTCTATTATGTTGATCAATTTTCAAGTAAAAGAAAGACAGCATCAGGAATCACTTCAACTGTATCAAATAAACGAAGAATATTACCATCATCTCGAGGAATTCAAACATGATTATAAGAGTTTGTTGTTTTCATTAAAAAGTACTATTCAGGAAAATAAAAAAGAAACGTTAAAATTTTTAGAAATCTTAGAAAACTATTCTGCAGCTATTTTGGAAGAACCGCAAAAACAACAGCTGACAAAGATTTTATCGCCAGTTGTTAGGGGCGTCTTTTTAGAGTTTCTAGAAAAAGCAGAATCGGAGAAAATCCCGATCCAAGTAGTTATTCCTGTCGAAGTGAAAACAATCCCGATTGATTTGGTTGTTTTTATTCGCTGTTTATCTATTTTTATTTCTAACGCATTCGATCATCGTGTAGCCGATCAGAGTCCGATTACGATCAATCTGCTGGAAGAAAAAGAGGGATTACGTTTTAGTATAGCGAACAAGGCAAATCCGACGAATTTGACGCTAGCGGAAATGGTCCAAAGAGGAAGAACCTCTAAAAAAAATGGCGGGTTAGGTCTATACAGTGCGAAAAAAATGTTGGATGCTTATGAAAATGCAGAACTAAAAATCGATTTTTCAAAGCAGAATCACTGTTTCTTTGTAGAAATGTATCTGGCGGCCAAAAACAGTGAATCAGTCTGCTGACTTAACATCGCGAAGAACAGCTTGAACAAAGATTAAATATAAAGGGAGTTCAACAACACAGTTTATTCAAAAAGTAAACATAAACAAACAGAAGCGTGATGACCGTTGTCACCCTTCTGTTTGTTTTGCTATGTAGTTAAACAAAGTAGTTGACACTTTCACTACTTAGTATTACTATATTCACATACTTTGTGTTACTAAGTAGATAGGGAGAAAAGAGGGAAAACAATGGAAAAGATGATTACTGTGACAGATTTATACAAGTCTTTCTCAGGAAAAAAAGTGATAGATGGTGTGAGTTTTACAGTTGACGAAGGCAGCATTTTTGCTTTGCTAGGTACAAATGGTGCGGGGAAAACAACGATCGTCAAGATGTTAGCTACTTTGCTTACACCGGATAAAGGACAGATTCGTATTGCTCATTTCGATGTGGCAAAACAAGGAACCCAAGTCCGTGAACGGATTAGTTTGACGGGGCAATTTACTGCAGTAGATGATGTGCTGACTGGTAGAGAAAATTTAGTGCTTATTGGAAAGCTTCGCCACTTGAAAGATCATAAGCAGCAGATTGATGAATTCTTACACACGTTTGACTTACATGAAGCAGCCGATCGCCCAGTGCATACGTATTCCGGAGGGATGAGAAGAAAACTGGACTTAGCGATGAGTTTGTTGGGGAATCCGACCGTTTTGTTTTTAGATGAGCCGACAACAGGTCTGGACCCACAAGCAAGAGCTTCTTTATGGGAAACGATCAGGAATTTGAGAAAAGCCGGTGTGACTGTCTTTTTGACGACACAATATTTAGAAGAAGCAGATCAATTGGCGGATCAAATCGCTATTTTGGATCAAGGAAAGATTGCGCTTCAAGGAAGTGTAGCTGAGGTTAAAAAATATTTACCGCAAGGAACGATCGAACTGATTTTTGCAGAAGAAGAAACATTCCAAGCCGCATATCGACTGGTAGGCGGAGAAAAGAACGAAGCATTGTTGTCTTTATCGATTCCTACTGACAACGATGTTCAAAAAGTAACAGAGATTCTTACTTTACTTCAGCAAAACAAGATCGAAGTTCTGGAATTTGCACAAAAACAACCAACATTAGATGATGTCTTTTTCTCAATCATCAATCAGACGAAGGAGGAAGAAAAATGAACGTGATCCAAGACACGATGACACTAACGGGAAGAATGATGAAGCATATGACGCGAAGCGCTGATACGATTATTACGGTCGTAGTGATGCCAATCATGATCATGCTTGCGTTTATTTATATATTAGGAGGAGCAATGACCATATCTGTGGCTAGCTATAAAGGGTTCATTCTCCCAGCCATCTTGCTAATGACAGTCATGAGCGGTGTGGCTTATACAGCTTTTCGTTTAAATAATGATGTGACTACTGGGATTTTTGAACGATTCCACTCTATGCCGATTGCTAAATCTGCTATTTTGAACAGTCATGTTGTCACAAGTATGCTGTTTAATTTATTGTCCGTTGCTCTTGTTTTATTCAGTGGGGTCTTGATTGGGTTTCGACCAAAAGCGGATATTGGCGAGTGGTTATTGGCACTAGGGCTTTTACTACTTGTAACCTTAGCTATGTCATGGATTGCTGTATTTTTTGGGCTCATTGCTAAAAGCAATGAAACAGCTAGCGTCTTCTCTTATTTGCTGATGGGGCTTTTATTTATCAGTTCCGGCTTTGTACCTACAGAAACGCTGCCGCATGCTTTACAAGGGTTTGCTGATTATCAGCCGATAACCCCTATTATCAATGGACTCCGTTCACTCATGACTGCTGGAAAAGTACCTGATGATTTATGGACGGCTTTTGCTTGGAGCATTGGGAGTATCGTAGTTTTTCAATTGTTGTCGGTTTTCGTTTATCGCAAAAAACAAAATTAACAGCTTAAATGATTGACGTGTCAATGATTTCAAAATATGATGAAAGCGAGTATAGCGAAAGTACAGGTGAAAAAATGAACGGAATTACGGAAATGTTAAAAGGGGTCCTAGAAGGGATCATACTGGAAATCATCGATCGTCATGAGACTTATGGATATGAAATCACCAAAAATTTACAGGAATACGGGTTTGAAGATATCGTGGAAGGAACTGTCTATACGATTCTTTTGAGATTGGAAAAGAAAGGATTAGTTACCGTTACGAAGAGAAAATCTTCTGTAGGACCCATGAGAAAATTTTATTCTTTGAATGAAGCTGGAAAGCAGGAATTAGAATTATTTTGGAAACGCTGGTCTTTTATTTCAGGTCAAATCGAAAAACTAAAGGAGTACAAAGAAAATGAGCAATAAAAATTTGGTTGGCTATATCAAAAAAATGATGGAAGACAAAGCGGAATATCGCGAACAAATGGCTCGCCTGAAAAAACTTCCTGCTGACTATCAGATCGTCTACAATGAGATACAAAAATTTCTTTGGGAATTTACCGCAGGGGATGGGATGGATATGTTGTCAGCGATGTATGAGTTGCTTGACTTTTTTGAAGAAGGTGCTTCAAATGGTCTTCCTGTCTTAGAATTGGTTGGAGAAGACGTAGGACAATTTGCAGAAAACACGTTACATGAAATCCAGGCGAAGACAAGAATCAATGAATTGAAAAGAAAAATGAATGAGCGGATCGCTAAAAAAATGGAAAAGTTATAAAAGGAGCGTGGGACAAAAGTAAAGAACACTTTTGTCTCACGCTCTAAACACGTATAAACGGCGGAAGCAGGAGCAACTCCTTCGGAAATTCCTTCTTATTTCTTGGAGTTAAACGCTTCTGTCCCAGCCTCTTCATACTGATTTTGAAAGATTATTTATTTTTCTTTTCTTGATTCAGTAACCAGAAAACTAAAAATACAGCAAGTAAAACGATAACGGCACCAAATAAAGGAGCATAGGTGACACCAATCGTTTTGGTCGTTTGTGCGCCAACAAAAGAGCCGAATGCAATACCAATGTTGAAGGCAGCGATATTAAAGGCAGAAGCAAGCGTAATATCCTTCGGTGTATATGTTTCAGCTAATTGTACAACATATAATTGTAGACCCGGAACATTCATAAAAGAAAATAGCCCTAGAACAAAGGTAGCTGCTGTAGCAAAGAACAAGTTCTCGCTAAGAATCGTTCCAAATAAAAATACTAAAGATAAGGATAACAAGGTAAACATGATACCTAAAGCTTTTAATGGACGTCGATTCGAAAAATGACCACCGATTGTATTACCAATAGCGACCATTACGCCGTAGATAATCAACAAAATAACGACAGCTTCTGATGAATAACCGATTTTGTCTTCAAGAATCGGAGTCAAATAGGTATAAGCAGCAAATGTTCCTCCGTACCCAAGAGCTGTGATCAAAAAAGAGCCCACTAAAAATTTATTTTTAGCTATCCGAAGAATCCCACCCAGATCGACAACTCCTGGTATTGGGAGATCTTTTGGAATGAGCAATAGATTGGCGAGTAGACCGATAGCTCCAACGAAAGCAATAAAAAGAAAAGTCATATGCCAGCTTGTTTGCTGACCGATGAATGTACCCAAAGGAACACCAGTAACGGTTGCGACCGTTAGCCCTGTAAACATGACAGCAATCGCACTTGCACGTTTGTCAGGAGAGACGACTTCAGCGGCAATGACACTTGATACAGACATAAAAATCCCATGAGCAAGTGCGGATACGATTCTTCCAGCTAGCAATAAAACAAATACCCCAGAAAGAGCAGCCAGCAGATTCCCAATGATGAAAACCACCATGATTGCTGCCATCAGCATTTTACGATTCCATTTTCCTGTTAAAATAGTGAGTAAAGGTGCGCCTACTGTCACACCAATCGCGTAAAGAGAAACCGTCAGCCCTGCTTGAGCCAAACTGACATGAAAACTATCAACGATCAAAGGCATAAGCCCTACGCTGATAAATTCTGTAGATCCAATAGCAAAGGCATTGATTACCAAAGCCATAAGCGTAAAAACTGGTGAAATTTTTTTATTCAATTTTATTTCCTCCTCAAATTTTTCTGACAAATAGAGAATATAGACCTTCATCCTTCATTCGTGAAGTACCGACTTTTTTGTATGATAGGCACTTTTTGGTAACAAATGTGGATCTTCAAACGTTTCAGCGTTTGAAAAAATTCTTATTTTTTTCAAAATATAGTTCCTTTTTTGGCGAAAGTATAAAAACCGCAGAGGAAGAGACTTTGTTAGTTCACAAAATGAAAGGAGCATGCTATGATACGATGCGTATCTTTTTTAAGGAGAGATAAAAATGGAAAGAATCTATCATATTGGCGTCGAAGCGACATTGGAAGTCATCGGAGGAAAATGGAAACCGATTATTTTATGTCATTTAGGTAATGGTCCCATTCGCCCGGGTGAATTACGGAAGAAAATCCCTACGATCACACAAAAAATGCTGACCCAGCAGTTAAGAGAGTTAGAACAAGATGGCATTGTCCATCGAAAAGTCTATAACCAAGTCCCGCCTAAAGTAGAGTACTCGCTCACCGAAGAAGGAAAATCATTAAGAGAGATTCTAGTAGCGATGTCTGTTTGGGGAGAAGAACGTATCGAAAAACAAAAAGCCTCAGGGGAAGCAGTCACATTACTGCATACACATGGTGGCTACCTAAATTACTGATTTTCTATGACATTTATTTTAAATAAAAGAAAACAGGAGTTTTTTAAAAAGCATCATCTATTTTTTATGTAAAAAAATGGTATGATTAATCAAGTAAGAAATGATTGGAAGAAGGCAAGCAAATGAATAGTATGGAAAAAGTCAACCAGTTTAGAGATGAACGTAATTGGCGACAATTTCATAACGAAAAAGATTTGGCTATCTCTATTTCTTTGGAAGCATCTGAATTGTTAGAACTTTTTCAATGGAAAACGCCGGAAGAAGTAAAAGAAACACAATTAGAACGAATCAAAGAAGAACTGGCAGATGTATTGATCTATTCATACATGATGGCAGACAACCTTCAGTTGGATCTAGATGAGATCATTGAAGAAAAATTGATCAAAAATAATTTGAAATATCCTGTAGAAAAAAGCGCAGGTGTACGAAAAAAATACACAGAGTTGTAGAAATGTGTCATTCAGCTGTTGGAAAGAGCACAAGAAAAACAGTAAAATGAGACTGGAGGGAGAGAAAATGAAGAAAAAAGGAAAAGCAAAAAGATGGTTAGTCAATATCCTCTTGTTCCTCTTGTTATTAGTAGGACTAGCTTTGATTTTCAATGAACAGATCAAAGACTATCTTGTCAGATTAACAGGAGACAGATATGCTATAGCGAATGTAACGAAAGAAGATTTGAAAAAGAATAACGATAAAGATGTCAGTTTTGACTTTGACGCAGTAGAACCAATGACAACAGAAGGAGTGATGAGGTCACAAATGAGCGGAACAGATCTGCCAGTGATTGCTAGTATCGCAGTACCTTCTGTTTCGATCAATTTACCGATTTTCAAAGGCTTGGATAATACTTCACTGCTTTACGGTGCAGGGACGTTATCTCCAGATCAAGAGATGGGAAAAGGAAACTATGCTTTAGCAAGCCATCGTGCAACAAATCCCGAATTACTGTTTACACCGCTGGAAAATTTGGAAATGGGTGCCAAGATCTATTTGACGGATTTAGAAAATGTGTATACATATAAAACATTTTTTAAAGAAAAAGTTGCTCCTACAGATACACAATTATTGAACGAGGTCGAGGGGAAAGAAATCGTCACGCTGATCACTTGTGGCGACATGGATGCCGTCACGCGACTAGTTGTACAAGGAGAACTGGAAAGTGTCACACCGATGAAGGATGCGACAGATGATATGAGAACTGCTTTCAATCTAGAGACAAAAACATTTTAGGATACTGGGACATAAGTCGTTACAGATCAAAAACAGCCAAAGGATATGAATCGATAAGGAAAAACCGATTTGCTGAAAAAAGAGGAACGCAAAGAGGTGCATCTCTGATTTGGTTGTTTTCTAGATAGACTTGTGTTCCTGTTTCTTTATTTTTTTTGCATGAAAAGGCTTGCATAAATAAAAATTCGATGGTATGATGATTTTAAATAAGAAATGGATTGTTACTGTACGGCAGGCAAAACCAGAATTCAGCTAAGAAACAGTAGGCGAATTCTAGGTTTTTTTATTTTTCTTGAGAGGGCGAAGCAAAATGAAAATTGATAAAATTTTGAATAACAACGTCGTCATTTCGAAAAATGGATTCGGGGAAGAAGTCGTTTGTATGGGAAAAGGCTTAGCTTTTCAAAAAAAGATTGGGGACGAGATTTCGCCAGAAGCGGTCCAAAAAGAATTTGTTTTAAGAGATTCTTTTGCTAAAAACCAATTCCAACAGCTGATGGCTGATATTCCGGCAGAGGAGATCGAATGGGTCAAACAAGTAGTCGAACTGGCTGAAGATAAACTAAAAGTTGAATTTTCGCCTAATATTTATCTGACATTGACCGATCATCTTCATTATGCGATCACACGGGCGAAAGAAAATATCCAACTGCCTAATCCATTATTATTTGAAACAAAGAAATTTTATCCGAAAGAATATCAAGCAGCGAAAGAGGCTCTTTTGCTCGTGAAACAAAAGACTGGTGTGGAACTTTCTGAGGATGAAGCCGGTTTTATTGCCTTTCATTTTGTGAATAGCCAACAAGGAAACGAAGACATGCAAGTGACGATGACCGCTACCACAATGGTAAGAGATATACTGAGTATCATCAGTAAATTCTTCGGCATCGTGTTCGATGAAGAATCTTTGAATTATCAGCGTATCATTACTCATCTGCAGTTTTTTGCCCAGCGTTATCTCAAAGGGGAAGGATCTGACGAACAAGATGAGTTTCTCTACGCATTAGTTCAAGGAAAGTATCCAAAAGCGTTTCATTGTGTGGAACGGATCAATGAGTATCTTCGACAAACGCAAAAACAGGAAATGGGAATCGCAGAGCAGATTTATTTAACGATCCATATTCAAAGAGTAGTAAGTGAGAAAAAAAGCATCCAATCATAAGGATTGTTACTGTATGGCAGGCAAAACCTGGATTGAAAAAATAGGTTCACGAATGTTTGTGACTGTTTTTTTCAATCTGGGTTTTTATTTTTTAAATAAAAAAAGAAAGAAGGAAAAAACAATGGATAATCAAGCAGTTGGTCGTCGTGTATGGGAAGCGGTAGGAGGACAAAAGAATGTCAAAAGTTTAGTACATTGTGCTACGCGTTTGCGATTCAGATTAAAAGATGAATCTTTAGCAGATACGCAAAAGTTAAAAGAAGACCCAGACGTGATCCAAGTCGTACAAAGTGGCGGTCAGTATCAAGTAGTGATCGGCAGTAATGTAGCAGATGTTTATCAATCGATCGTGGATGAGGAAGGACTTGCAGTTTCGGAGGATGGAAAAGAAGAGTCCAAAAATATCTTGAATCGTCTAATTGATATCATTTCTAGTATATTTACACCTTTTCTAGGGGCGATGGCAGCCGCCGGGGTATTGAAAGGATTCTTGTCATTGGCAACGGTGATGGGCTGGCTGACAGCTGATAGCGGTACTTATCAAATATTGTTTGCTGCAGCAGATGGTGTCTTTACCTTCTTACCTGTCATGCTTGCTTTTACAGCAGCTATAAAGTTCAAAGCCAACCAGTTTTTAGCAGTAGCAATTGCTATGGCACTTGTGTACCCAGCTATCACAGCAGTTGCTGGTGCGGGAGAAGCTATCAGTTTCTTTGGGATCCCAGTGATTCTTTCACCGTCTGGTTATACTTCTTCTGTCATACCAATCATTCTAGCAGTATGGGTGCAAAGTAAATTAGAGCCATTCGTAAAAAAAGTGATTCCGCAATTTCTGCAAATGATTTTAGTTCCGCTTGTTGTTTTAGTAGTGATGGTTCCATTGACATTTCTTGCTTTAGGACCAATCGGGACGGTGGCCGGTAATGCTTTAGGTGGTCTCTTCAACTCGATTTATGGATTTAGTCCAATCGTAGCAGGTCTGATCATGGGAAGTTTATGGCAAGTATTCGTGATGTTCGGCATGCATTGGGGATTCGTACCGATCATGTTTTTGAATATCGAACAATACGGGTTTGATGTATTGATGCCAATGCTTCTTCCAGCCATCTTGGCACAAGGTGGTGCTGCTTTAGCTGTAGCGTTACGAACAAAAGATACGAAGCTTCGAGCATTAGGGATTTCTTCTACAGTGACTTCGTTATTTGGGATCACTGAACCAACTGTGTATGGTGTGACGTTACCGTTGAAGAAACCATTTATTGCAGCGTGTGTTTCTGGAGGGATTGGAGGGGCTATTATCGGATTTTCTGGAGTAAAAGCTTTCTCTAGCAGTTTGGTCAGCTTATTAACGATTCCAACCTTCATTAGTACGGTAGATGGTGTAGAGTCAAATGTGACAGTAGCAGTAATAGCTACAGGAATCGCTTTTGTTCTAGCATTTGTAGGTACGCTGATTTTAGGATTTGACGAACAAACACAAGACAATCAATTAGAAAACAAACATGCGAATGCAGGAGAACCAATTACTTCAGCACGGCATACCTTAAAGAGTCCTCTAACGGGTAAAGTACTGCCACTGAGTGAAGTGCCAGACAAAGTTTTTTCTTCTGGCGTGATGGGAAAAGGTATCGCTATTGATCCAGAAGTAGGGGAACTTGTTGCCCCGGCAGATGGAGAGATCACGACTATTTTTCCAACTGGACATGCTGTAGGGATCACAACGACTGACGGAGCGGAGATTTTGATTCATATCGGGATGGATACGGTAGAATTAAATGGGAATGGTTATGAAATCTTAGTCAAACAAGGGGACCTCGTCAAAGCAGGAGATTTATTGATCCGTTTTGACATCGAAGCAATTAAAGCAGCCGGCTATAGTGTAATCACACCGGTTGTCATTACAAATACCGATGCATTTGCCGATATACTTGAATTAGACCAAAAAGAGATTATTGCGAATGAAGATGTTCTAGCAATTGTAAAATAAGGAGGAAATCAGGATGCAATCACGTTTTTCAGAAAAATTTTTATGGGGTGGCGCAACCGCTGCCAATCAATTAGAAGGAGCTTATGATCGAGACGGAAAAGGGTTATCCGTTGCAGATGCTATGCCTGGAGGTAAGCAGCGTTTTGCAATCATTGGTCGTAAAGAATTTGACTGGACGATCGATCAAGAAAAATATATTTACCCGAATCATCGCGGAATCGATCATTATGATCGTTTCAAAGAAGATCTTGCCTTATTTGCGGAAATGGGGTTTAAATGTTATCGTTTTTCGATTGCCTGGACACGGATTTTTCCAAACGGAGACGAAAGCACGCCGAATGAAGCGGGATTAGAATTTTACGATCAGCTGATTGATGAGTGCTTAAAATACGATATTGAACCTGTGATCACGATTTCTCATTATGAAATGCCTCTTCATTTGGCAAAAGAATATGGTGGCTGGAAAAATCGGAAACTGATCGACTTCTATGAACGATTTGCTCAGACAGTATTAGAGAGATACAGCAGTAAAGTCAAATACTGGATGACTTTCAATGAAATCAACTCGGCCTTTCATTTTCCAGCTTTAAGTCAAGGATTAGTAAAAAGCAACGGAGCAGGAGAGTACCAAAATATTTTCCAAGCATGGCATAATCAGTTCGTGGCAAGTAGCAAAGCTGTAAAAATCGGCCACGAATTGCGTTCGGATATCCAAATCGGCTGCATGATTATTTATGCAACGACTTATAGCATCGATGCCAACCCAGTCAATCAGGCAGCAACCATGATCCAAAATCAAGAATTCAATTTTTTCTGCACGGATGTTCAAGTACGCGGAGAATACCCTGCGTACACAGCCCGTACCCATCAAAAATATGGAGTCGATTCGGAAAAATTAGAGCAAACAGAAGAAGATTTCCAGTTGCTAAAAGAATATCCAGTTGACTACATCGGATTTAGTTACTATATGTCTACGGCAATCAATGAGACTGACCCGCAAGCCGCAACTTCAGAAGGAAACTTGCTAGGAGGCGTAAAAAATCCGTTTCTTGAGGCGAGTGAATGGGGCTGGCAGATCGATCCAGAAGGGTTGAGAATCGCATTGAATGAATTATACAATCGTTACCAGAAACCATTATTCATTGTTGAAAACGGTCTTGGTGCTATTGATCATGTGGAAGAGGATGGCTCGATCATTGATGATTATCGGATCGATTACCTACGTCGTCATATCGAAGCAATGTCCCAAGCAGTTGCAGATGGTGTAGATTTGATGGGCTATACCCCCTGGGGATGTATCGATCTAGTCAGTGCATCGACAGGAGAAATGAGTAAACGTTACGGCTTTATCTATGTGGATCTAGACGATGAAGGAAACGGGACATTGAACCGGTCGAAGAAAAAATCTTTTGATTGGTATAAAGAAGTAATTGCCTCAAATGGCGAAAATCTATAATTAAAACAGTGCAATGAAAAAGAACACACTTCTCGCATGTGATTTGTGTTCTTTTTTTATTTTTTATGTGCTATTCTTTTAGTAATAGTAAAGCAAAGGGTGACGTTATGAAAAGGACACGTGTACTATACTTGGAAGTCGCAGATAAAATTAAAGAAGATATTTTCTCAGGAAAGTATCCAGTCGGTTCGATGCTGCCGACAGAAAGTGAATTAGAAGAACTGTTTCAAGTCAGCAAAATCACTGTCCGAAAGGCAATCGAGCTGCTGGCATCAGATGAATATGTCGAAAAGAAAAGTGGTCGTGGGACGACGGTTCTAAGCAATCGTCCTTACAATCGATTATCCAAAGCGGCAAGTTTTACGCAGATCTTGAAGAACTCTCAATATGAAGTTCGGAAAGAAACGCTGGATTTGCAATTGGTCCATATAAAGAAGGAAGATCCTTTGTTTTCCTTTTTCGGTGAGCAAGCTGTTTGTTTTAAGCGCTTATATTATTTGAACAATCAGCCTTATATTTATTTTGTCCACTATCTTCCACAAGAAATGATGCAATTCAGCAGAGAAGAATTTGACAAAGAATCTTTGTATCGTCTGCTGACAAAAAAAGGGTATACCATTGACTCATTTTCTGATGATTTCTCTGCAGTATTTTTAACAGAAGAAGAACAAGAAATTCTGAAAACAGACGCACAGATTGGCATCAAACGGATACGGCAATCGTCTACGCAAATAGGGAAAATGATTGAATATTCAGAAGCGATCTATCATACGGATCTGCATCCTTACCATATTGATTACGAAACATAAATAAAAAAGAGGGTGT
>NZ_BJLL01000035.1:0-27869 GCF_007996925.1 Enterococcus sp. NBRC 3427
AACACCCTTTGTTCGGAATAAGGAACTGTGACACGACTCGTGTCACAGTCCTTTTTTTAGTGAAAGGATACATTTCTTCCTTGTATATTCCATGCGTGTTTGAGAGAAAGCATATATAATTTAATTAACAGATAGTTAGGGGGAGAAAGAATGGTTTTTTCAATCACAATGAAACTGGTATTCGGGTTGATTGGCTTGTTATTAGTGGTGCGTTTGCTTGGGAAGAAATCCATGTCGGAAATCACACCATTTGATTTAGTCTATACGCTTGTTTTAGGGGGGATCTTAGAAGAATCAACCTATGATGACAATGTCCATGTAGGTCATGTCCTATTTGCCATTGCGCTTTGGGCAGTAATGATTTATGGTATCGAACGTATCGTCCAAAAAAATGAAAAAGTCAATCGCTGGGTTAAAGGCGAGCCCTCTGTTTTAATCAAAGACGGCGTCATCAACATGACAGAGTTGGCAAATAACCATATCGAGATGGAGCAGTTGCGAGCAATCTTAAGACAGCAGGAATGCTTTTCTCTTGAAAATGCCAAACATGTTATCCTAGAGAATGCCGGTCAAATGAGTGTATTGAAAAAATCAGATGATGACAAAGCTTTGTCGATCCTGCTAGTGGACGAAGGACAAATCCAGCATAAAGTACTTCAATCCAATCAACTAGATGAATCGTGGCTTCTGGAGAATTTGAAGAAAGAAGGCTATGCAGACGTAAAACAGCTGATTTATGTCGAATGGTCAGAAGAAAAAGGGTTCTACGTACTAAACAAAGAAGACGTGATGCATGAATCTTACCGGATAGATGGATAGAGAGAGGTTGTGAAATCAGCTCTTTGACTTGATACTCAAAACTAAGCGACTTTTTTCGCAATCTCCACTAAACGCTGTTCAATCAGCTAATAATAAGATCAAAACGCTGATTGAACAGCCTCTCATGTCACAAACCATTTTTTTGTTTCTTTTAACTCAATATGCCGTACGTCTTCCCAAACTATCGGCTGATGGTCGATCATAAAATAATCTTCATAGGCTTCACCAATGAAATGACCTTCAACCTCATCTAAGAGTCTTCCAAATTCATCTGTTAAATTGAGCTGGATGATTACTGCTTTACGAGATAAAAAAGCTTCTGTCAGTATACTATCGATTTCTTGTAATGTCATTTGTTGTTTAGGGATAGGTTGTTTGCGTGCTTCTTCTTCATTTTTTTTGATACCGTTGACTAGTTCTTCCATCGCAAAAGCGGTTCCCCATTTTAATCCAAATGGACGATCTCGATACTCGTTATAGTCAATGAATTTTTTTGCTGTCCGTCTCATCTTTTCCACCTTCTAATCCACTCATACCACCTGCATGCCCACCAACGAGAGAGCTACGTGCAATGGCGCGTCCTCCTTGCAAGAGACTATGCGCATGGATGATTGATTTAAAGCCGTATTTTTTTCTGATCGTATCGACTACAAAATCAACTTTTGCTTCATTTATCTGCTTCTCAGGATCTTCAAAAAGGTTAAGCTGTAAACCTGTCGCGTATACGAGGTTGGAACAGTTCACGCCAATACGTCGAATATCCTGACAGCGGTAATGCTGGTGGAAAATGGTCAATAAAGCATCTGCTAGATCTCTGCTAGCATTTGTCGCTTCGATTTTTATTTGCTGGTGAAAACCGGTCTTACCATTTGGATCAAGATAACCTAAGGAGTATCCTACCCATAAGCTGACTACTTGTGCTTTTGCTGCAGATCGTCTCAAGCGGGTGCCGACTTGATCGGCCATTTCTTTGATAACAATCTCGATTTCTTCTTGCCTCGTATAATCTCTATCTAGAATTTGACTATTTCCGATACTTTTTGATTTCGGTATATATTCTTGCCCTAAAAAACTTCGATCGATTCCCCAAGCATGGGCATAAAGCTGAGTACCGATGATCCCTAACGTGCTTTTCAAGTGATAATAATCCGCGTGAGCTAAATCATAAACCGAATGTATACCCATTTGTTTCAGTCGTTTTGCTGTTCGTTTGCCGATTCCCCAAAAGTCAGTGATATCTGAGATTGTCCATAACTTTTCTGGGACATCTTCATAACGCCATTCAGCAATCATTTGTTTTCCGTCTTTTGAGCCATTATCTAAGGCTAGTTTAGCAAGTAGTGGGTTATCACCGATTCCTATAGTCGTGTAGATTCCGGTCTGTTCAAATACATCTTTATGGATCAGCTTAGCCATGTCGTACGCATTCGTTTTACCAAAGAGTGCCATGCTATTTGTTACATCAAGGAAGCTTTCATCAACGGAATAGACATGATGGTTCGCTTCATCTGCATATTTTTTATAGATAGTATTGATTTCTCTGTTTTTTTCCATATAATAGGCCATCCTTGGAGCAACAATATATAAATCACTTGGATAGGGAAAGGGTAAATCTCTGGCGCGGCTGATATTGGTGATGCCGTATGCTTTTTTTGCTGCAGGACTGGAAGCCAAGATTAATCCGCTACCCCGTTTTTCTGTCGAATCAGACGGATAGGACATTACTACTAATTTAGTTGTAAGGGGATCAAGATCCATTTCCACGCACTCTACGGAGGCGTAAAAAGATTTGCAGTCAATACATAAAATATCTCGTGAAGGTTCTTTTTCATAAACAAATACTGGATTTTGATTCGCCCACATAACAATCACCTCTTTTACACAATTAGAACACATGTTCCCTTTTTGTGTCAATAAAAAACAGCAATTTTCAAATGTGAGCCTTTTGCTCATGTTTGAAAATTGCTGAGAGGTTATTTGTACCTATTTATTTAGCTGTATTCATTGATTTTTCTATCAAACATGAACGGCTTCTGGATCGATCTTTGTTGTCCCATTTCCAATGTGTGCAACATAAAATTCTGGAGCATAGCCGACAACTTTCATATATTCATCATAGACATTGTTTTTGAAGGCAGGTATATTTTCTTCTTTGACAAGAGCAATCGCACAGCCACCAAATCCAGCTCCTGTCATTCGTGCACCTAAGACACCTTCTTGTTTTTGAGCAGCGTCCACTAGTGTATCTAACTCGATCCCAGTCACTTCATAATCATAGCGAAGAGAGTGGTGAGAATCATTTAGCAGTTGTCCAAATGCTTCCAAGTTTCCAGCTTCTAATTCAGCTTTTGCTTTCAAAGTACGTTGATTTTCATAAACAGCATGACGAGCTCTGCGTATCAATGTATCATCACCGATTTGGTCAATAGTTGATTCAAATTCTTCTTCATCTAAGTCTCCTAAAGAAGAGATAGGCAAAGTTTTTTGCAGACGTGCCAAGGCTTCTTCGCATTCGCTGCGGCGTTCATTGTATTTTGAATCTGCCAATTCCCGACGTTTATTCGTATTCATGATGACGATTGCATAACCATCTAGTTTCACTGGGACCATTTCATATTTCAGCGTATTTGTATCTAACAAAATCGCATGATCTAGCTCACCGAAGCCGATGGCAAACTGATCCATGATACCTGAATTGACACCGATGAATTCATTTTCTACTTTTTTACCCGTTTGGACTAGTTCCAAACGATCCGTTTTTAAATCAAACAGATCTTCTAATACAACACCTACCAATAATTCTAATGAAGCACTACTGGAAAGTCCTGCACCGTTAGGAATTGTTCCTTCCACCAACAACTCAAATCCATGATCAATTGGGTGTCCAGCTTCTTTTAATTTAAGGACCATTCCTTTTACGTAGTTTGCCCAATTTGCTTTTTTATCATATTCTAGCTCGTCTAAAGTAAAACTGATGACACCGATATCATCAAAGTTTGTGGAATAAACTAATATTTTATTATCGTCTCTAGGTGCGGCGACTCCTTGCGTTCCATAAGTGATGGAAGCAGGGAAGACATGACCGCCATTGTAATCTGTGTGTTCACCAATCAAATTGATGCGACCTGGCGAGAAGTATTGTGTAGTTTTTTTAGGGCCGAATGTTTCGGCAAATTTTGTGTTTAAGCTTCTTTTGATTTCCATGATGAGTTATTCCTCTCTTGTTTTGATTTTGAATTCTGTCACTGTTTCAAATGTTGTTCCGGCTTTTAAATGAATCGAACCAAATGCTGAGAAGCGCTCTGCCCCTGGAGCTGTTTGAGTCTCAAATGTGATGCCGCCGTGATGTGCCAGTTTTCGACCACGCATTTCTGGTGTTTCTGGACCGAAATTTGCAGTGAAAATAACCATACTAGAAGCATCTGTAGCGATATCTACTTGGATTTTTTTATCCGGACTAGTCAAGTGAGCAGCTTCTTTATCCAAGCCAGATTCTTTTAAGAAAAATGGATGATCGATTCCGTCAACGAGTTCTTTTTGATCCAAATCACTAGCAAAAACGGACGCTAGTTTTTTAGGCGTTTGAAAATCGAAAGCATTCCTTGCAGTATTTTCTTTTACTCCTATAGGAATACTGTCTGCTCGTAAAGGAGCGTAAGCTTCACTATTGAGCCAAAGCTCATGTTGATCGATCGTTTGAGAAGCATCTCCCGTCAAGTTGAAGTAGACATGATTTGTCGGATTGAATAAAGTATCTTGATCGCTGATGCCGCGAGTGGTCACCCGCCAGATATTATCTTGTGTCAAAGTATAACGGACTTCCACATCCAATGTACCTGGAAAACCATGTTCTCCGTCGGGACTTGTAGTAGTAAAAATGACAGAAGCTTCATTTTCGCCATTCAAAATGACATAAGACCATTTTTTTAATTCAAATCCAGGAGAACCACCATGCAGATTATGCCCAGTTTTTGGATCTGTAGCTAATTGGTAAGTTTTTCCATTGAGAGAAAAGCGGCCATTTTCGATCCTCCCTGCGGTGCGACCGATAGACGCGCCGATATACGGGTCTTTTTCGATATATTCTTCAGCGGTGTCAAATCCCAAAACTAATTCTTGATCATTTGTTTTTAAACGAACGATCCTAGCACCTAAATCAGAGACAGAAAGTACTAGCTTGTTTTTATTCTCCAAGGTTATCAAATGATAACCTTGGCCGAAATCTTTTTCTGTAATCTTCATTTTCAAGATCCTTTCTTAATGTGAAGGAACTACTGCATCGTGAAGTTCATCTTCCATTGTATCAGCTGGAGCCAACTTGTTTTCTAATTCCTCAACGATTTGTGCATGTTTTTTCTCTGTCAATGTAATCTTCCAAGCAAAAATAATAGCGGAGAAAATCATCAAAGCAGCAGGAGCATAGAATGCATAAGCTTTGAAAGTCGTTACACCATGAGCAGTGATATCAGCAGCAGTAGCATTACCAGTCATCCCAGAAGCGATAGCGACAAAACCTACGATCCCGTTAGACAAAGCACCAGCGATTTTATCTAGTAAAGGACGAATAGAGAGAGTAACAGCTTCATTACGGATACCATTTTTCCATTGACCATATTCAACAGAGTCTGTGATTGTCATCAAAGCGGATAAGAAAATCAATTGTTGAGGGAAGTAGAACAATACTAACCCGATGATAACGATTGGCAAACTTGAACCTGCGATCGTAAAGAAAAAGTAGGAAGAAATCATCATTGTGATTCCGCCAAGGTAAACGTAGCGACGAGAGATGACGCGTGTAAGCATTGGGAATAGTGGAACAGCTACTAAACCAAGTAAGGCAGCAACTAGCCCAACGATCCAAAATTCAGTTGGTTGGCCAAGTACATATTTGAAGAAGTAGAACAATACAGCAGTCGTTGCTACATTAGCAATTGCATAAGCGATATAAGCAAGGGCAAGCCACATCAATTGATCATTTTGTGCAACTGCTTTGAACACATCTTTGATTCCGGCTTTTTCATTTTGTTGACGGATCGCAGTATCGACTTCTTTTGTTCCCAAGGCAGTGATAATCGCAGTACCGCCTGAAATAACAGCAGCAATCACACCGAACCAGAACCAACCTGAAGCGCCTTCAATATGTTTATGAGTAACAAGATAGGTAAAGAAAGTAACGATAGGGACAACGACTAGTGTAGTACCATTTGCACCTAGAGAAGAGCCGAAACGAGCAAACGTAGCAAATTTTTCACGTTCCTTTGTTTCCGTGCTCAAAGCAGGAATCATTGACCAAAAAGCGATATCCTTGAATGAATAAAAACTATCCAGCAAGATGAAAACGATTGCAAATAATATGATAAATAAAGTTGTATTATGAGTAGCTAAGCCAAAGAAATTGGTAAATATTGCTACCAAGAGTACAGAACTAACAATACCACCGATAACTAACCATGGTTTGAATTTACCATATTTTGTACGGGTATTATCAATAACGCCACCAATCAAAGGATCAAAAATAATTTCAACTAAGCGGATACCTACAACTAAGCTTGTAACTGTAGCAATCATTTTTGCATTCGTTGCCTTATCTGTTCCTGCAAACATCTGGCTTGTCACGAATACCATAAAATAAGTGCTTAATGTAACATAGAATGTGTCGTGTCCAAAAGCGCCTAAAGCGTAGGACACACGTTGGATCATTTTGCTTTTCATAATCTGTATTCCTCTCCTGTTCAATATATAATACTAAGTAAACCGGTTACAACGAATAACAAAGATCTTTTAATGACTTAAACTTAACAAGAAATCGCTTCCTTTTTAATATATTTCTGTGACTTTTATTTAACTTTTTGTTGCATTATACTAAAGAAGTAAGGAGGGGAAGAAATGGAGCAATCGATTTTTTTAAAAAAGGAACATCAACAAGTAGAAAAAGAATTGTATTTTGATTTTTGCGGCTTCTCTAAAACGATGCCGTTTCATTCTTTTGGTCCTGCTATTCGCAATGATTACATCTTACACGTCGTGATGGAAGGCAAAGGATCTTATCATGTGAAAAATCAACAGTTTCAATTGAAAAAAGGAGATCTATTCTTGATTCGTCCAGGAGACTCGACATTTTACTTATCAGATGGAGAAGATCCATGGATGTATTGTTGGCTTTCTTTCGGTGGACATGCGGCAGAAGAAATCATCCGGCAGTCGCTTTTCAGAGAAGACCAGTACACGATGGTCTCTTCCGATATACAAAAATATATCGACATTATTTTAGAATGCATGAAAGATACGGAAGAAACCTTGGAAAATGAATTACAGTTAACAGCACTAACCTACCGTTTTTTATCAGTCCTTTTAAAAGACGGCGGAAAGATCAGCGGTGGCGTACAAAAAGTTCATTCCTCCTTAGCTGTTGAGACAGTCAAATATATCGAGGCACATTATGCGGAAAATTTATCTGTTGAGGAAATCGCCCAGCATTTAGCTGTCAACCGGAGTCACTTGTCACGAGTATTCAAAAATCATATGGGTACTAGTATCAAGGAATATTTGATCGGGGTACGGATTAATCGAGGGGCATTTCTTCTTTCCCTGACGGATGAATCCGTGGAAAGCATTGCCTATCAAGTAGGGTTCAATAGTCTAGTCGTATTTAGCCGAATGTTCAAAAAGAGTACCGGAGAAACGGCTACGAACTATCGTAAACGGATGAAAAACGAAAATTTTAAGAATATTGCTTTGGATACTTTGAAAAAACAGTTGGAAAAACAAACTGCAGTCTCTTGGACGACCTAATTTGCTTGGACAAAAGGACAAGCATCGGCAAAAGAAACTTGTGGCGGTTATGCTACACTGTAAAACGAAGACTAAAAAAGGAGGAGAAGGGATGCGCACACTTATCATCATCAGCCATCCAACGATGGAGGAATCTCTGAATCAGCAATTTTTCAAAGAAGCTTCTGCCAGTTTATCCGTTACTTGGCATCATTTAGAATCAAGTTATCCAGATGGAAAGATAGATGTAAAGGCTGAGCTACAGCTCCTAGCACAGCATGATCGAATCATTTTCCAGTTTCCATTTTACTGGTATAGTTCCCCTGCTCATTTAAAAATTTGGCAAGATAATGTTTTGGAACAAGCAGCACATGTATTAGAAGGAAAAGAATTAGGGATCGTATTGACAACAGGTGTGGCGGAAAAGGAATATCAAGCTGGAGGGAAAGAAGAATATACGATCTCCGAATTTTTGAGACCATATCAGCGAATCGCAAACAAATTCCATATGACCTATCTTCCGCCATTCGTTTTAGCACAATTTATGTATTTATCCCAAGAAAAACGTTGGGAGAAGCTAATTGCTTATCAGCAGTATCTCTCATTGGAAGGGAAGCCATCGCTTACTCAACGGATTGACTGGTTTATTCAAAGAGTACAGGAAAATCAGAAAATGCAGGAAGAAGATTCGGAAAAACAAACATATATCATAGAAGCACTGACTGACGCAAAAGAGCAGATCGAAGACTTGTCCTTTACACTGCAAGAAATGAAAGGAACTTCATTATGACAAATGAATGGTTGATCCAACAATTAGATGAATTAAGTGAAAAATCAGAATATCAAGACCGTGCACTCTTATATGAGATAAAGAAACTGATGGCTGAGATAGATGAACGAACAACACAGTTGCAAGGAGAAATCGACGGACGATCTTGGAATCATCTCAACTGGTGAAATTTTCTTATAAATAACAAGGATAAAAATGTGCACAATGACAATTATTTGCTACAATAAGAATATGAAGCGTTTGATAACGCTGTTATACATAAAAATTGGTGGTGAAAAAAATGTATGATGAAAATGAGTGGGGAGAAAATGTTCGGATGACCCGAAGAAGACAGCAAAAACAGGCAGCACGTAAGCGGATGATCATGATTGGGGCAGCAGTTGCCGTTTTTTTGATCATAGCAGGAGGAGTAGCAGGGCTGTATTTTCACGGGAAAAATTCGTCAGATGCAAAAAGCATGACCGTAACGGAAACAACGACAAAGAAAACAGATGCGAAACAAACAAGTGAGGCATCGACTGAAACAAAAGAAACACAAACTTCTGAAGAAAAAACAGCAGATGATTTGCCAGAGCAACTCCAAGCAATCGTCAATGATTATTCGAAAAAGATGGAAGAAAAGACACCTGTGTTGATTGAAGAATACCAAACAGAAATCCAGGGAAATCAAGAGGGCATAGCTGGTTTATCCGCAGTTGCTAACCAAAAAGCACGTGAGCTCCAAGCAATCTCCGACGAAGGAATCGGAAAATTACGTGCAGCGTATCAGTCAGCAGATAATAAAGACGGTGTAGCCTTAGATACCTTGATCAATCAGCTATCGGCTAACTATACGAATCATGTCGCTAAGATTTCCGACATATATTTGCAGACGAGCGCTTCTCTTCAAGCAGAGTCAACAAGCACACAAGAAACAGCATCTTCTGAGTCTGAGACGATAGAATCGACAGAAGCTTCTGGAATGCAAGCTCGAACAACGCAAGACATAACAGAAAACACTGAAACGACTACTAGCAGTACGACGTCACAGGCTGCGACAACTGTTGTTTTGGAAGGAGAAGGTCCAAATCAAATAGCTGAGCGAACTGGCGTACCAGTAGAAACGATTTTGTCACTGAATGGGATGAGTATGGACGATTATTTCCTGACTCCCGGTGAGACACTAAAATTGAATTGATAAAAGCAATAAAAAGAACGAAGACTCCCTTGATGGAAGCTTCGTTCTTTTTATTTGGCGGTTCTTTTTTCACGTATAAAGTAATGGATCGTCATGTAAAGCAAGAAAACGAGACCAATGATCAAAGAAATCCTTGTTTCAGGATTGATAAACATGAAAATCAACACGATAGCTAAAAAAGCAAGTGTCGCATAATTCGTGTAGGGAGACAGCGGCATTTTAAAAGGATGATCATGCATTTTATCTGCGTGAGTCTTTTTGAAGCGAATCTCACTGATCAAAATCACCACCCAAGGAACCATACCAGGTAAAATACTTGAGCTGTATACGAAGACAAAGATATTTTCTGACTGGTTGATGAACATTGGCAGAAGATAATTTAAGATCAAACCAATCAAGATTCCGCCTGAGATGGCTACGACAGGGTAAAAAGGCGCACCATGACGAGATAATTTCAGAAACTTTTTAGACATCTTTCCATTCATCGCAAGTGTATAGACCATACGGCTTGCACTGAAAATACCTGAATTGCAACCTGATAATGCCGCTGTAATCACGACAAAATTGATCAACCCTGCAGCAAATGTAATGCCGATTTTAGAAAAAGTTTGGACAAAAGGCGAGCCAATCTCACTCAATTGATTCCACGGATAAATACTCACAATGATAAAAATGGCACCAATATAAAAAATCAAGATTCGACCGATAGTGGATTGAACAGCTTCAATGATCGTCTTTTTAGGATTCTCTGCTTCGCCAGCAGTCATTCCGATCAGTTCGATCCCTTGATAGGAAGCAACGACGATCGATAATGCAAAGAAAAAGCCCTTGACACCGCCAGTGAAGAATCCACCGTTTTTCCAAAGATTTGAAATTCCTACCGCCTGGCCATGATTACCAAATCCAAATAAAATCACCCCAAGACCTGCAATGATCATCAAAATGATTGTTATGACTTTGATGATCGAAAACCAAAATTCTAATTCGCCAAACGCCTTGACAGAAATAAGATTTGCCAACATAAGAAATAAGACGACAATGATGCCGGGAATAATTGCTGGCAGATTGGGCCACCAATAATTCATATAAGATCCTACAGCGATTACTTCACTTATCCCTACGACAATATATTGAAAAATATTACTCCAAGCGGTCAAGTAGCCAGCCACAGGATGGATGTACTCGCTCGCGTAATTTGCAAAAGAACCAGTCGAAGGATCGACGTAAAGCATTTCGCCTAAAGCACGCATAATCAAATACAAAAAGAATCCTGCAATCGCATAAGCTCCCATCACTGAGGGCCCTGTCCAGCGTATGGTTGAGGAGGCACCCATAAACAGACCGACACCGATCGTTCCACCTAGTGCGATCATTTGGATATGACGGGCACTAAGACTTCGAGTTAACTTTTCTTCTTCCATACAAAAACTCCTTTCGTTGTTGAGTCAACAGGAAAAATAATTAAACGTTTCAATAGATAGTTGTATTATTTTTAGGTTAGCCTTATTGAACTCTTGATGTGATTCTACAGAAAATTTTCATAAAATGCGAGGAAAATTCGAAAAAAACTTTTTCATCTTTCTACTTGTAAATGCTTTCCTTTTTAGTTAAACTATATTTAAATAAAAAGTTAGGGAAACCTAAAAAGGAGTGTGGGATTTGGAACGAACGGCCATTGCAATTCAAGACCTTTCAGCCGCTTATCAAGGGAAAACTGTTTTGAAAACCATCAATTTAACAATAAAGCCACAAAAAATCACTGGTATCATCGGACCAAATGGCGCAGGAAAATCAACATTCATGAAAGCATTGCTAGAGTTGATACCAGCTTCTACTGGTAAAGTCGCTTTTTCCGGACAGCCAGTAAAATCAGTCCGTAAAAAAATAGCCTATGTGGAGCAGCGAAGCGAATTGGATCTTTCCTTTCCAATCGATGTGTTAGGCGTTGTACTTTTAGGGACGTATCCATCTTTACGAATCGGACAGCGGCCCGGGAAAAAAGAAAAAGAACGAGCAAGACAAGCATTAAAAAAAGTAGGGATGGAAGACTATGCCAAAAGACAGATCAGCGAACTATCGGGCGGTCAGCTTCAGAGAGTTTTTATTGCACGAGCTCTAGCTCAAGGCGCAGAGTGGATCTTTTTAGATGAACCATTCGTAGGAATCGATGCATTGAGTGAACGAAAAATCTTTGACATCTTGCAAGAATTGAAGAATTCAGGAAAAACGATTCTGATCGTCCATCATGATCTTCATAAAGTAGAAGAATATTTCGATGAAGTTGTTCTTTTAAATAAACAGCTGATCGCTTCTGGTCCAGTACAAGAAGTCTTTACATCAAAGAATCTTCAACTGGCCTATGGTGAGATCATCGGACATTTAGTAAAAGGAGGAGAGAAAAAATGATCCAATCTTTTATTGATGGACTGATGAATTATCAATTTCTACAATATGCCTTGGTCACTTCCATGCTTGTAGGACTTGCTTCTGGAGTCATCGGTTCCTTTATTATTTTACGTGGGATGTCTTTGATGGGAGATGCTATCTCTCACGCTGTTCTTCCAGGTGTAGCCATTTCTTATATGTTTGGTTTTAGTTACATTTTTGGAGCCACTGCTTTTGGGATGTTGACAGCAGCGGTGATTGGTTTCGTGACACAGCGGAGCCGATTGAAAAATGATACAGCAATCGGGATTGTCTTTAGTTCGTTTTTTGCATTAGGGATCATCTTGATTTCATATGCTCAAAGTGCGACAGACCTGTATCATATTTTATTTGGGAATGTCTTAGCTGTTAGGGAGAGCGATCTGCTGCTGACAGCACTAGTCAGCGGAATCGTCTTGATATTTGTTTTTTTCTTTTATAAAGAATTGAAGATCACATCATTCGATCCAACAATGGCAAAAGCTTATGGGCTGAATACGTCACTGATCCATTATCTTTTGATGTTCTTTTTGACATTAGTCGCTGTAGTTAGTTTGCAGACGGTAGGAACGATCTTGGTGATTGCCATGTTGATCACACCAGCTGCCACAGCTTACTTGTTGACGAACCATTTATTAAAAATGATTATCACGGCTGCAGGGATCGGTATGTTCAGTGCCGTTGTCGGCGTATTTTTCAGTTATAGTTACAATTGGCCATCAGGAGCTACGATTGTTTTAGCATGTACCGCATTTTTTATTCTTGCTTTTTTATTCTCACCAACAAAAGGAATTTTATTTCAGAAAGGAAGCAGATAGATGAAAACAAAGAAATCACTTTTTTTGATCCTGGCAATTAGTTTATTAACGTTAGTTGGTTGCGGAAAGCAAACTTCAGATCAAGCAGACGAAGTAAGTAAAGAAAAGCTGTCAGTCGTAGCAACCAATTCGATTTTGGCGGATATGGCAAAAGAGGTTGGAACAGATAAAATAGATATCCACAGTATCGTACCAGTCGGAACAGATCCGCATGAATATGAAGTACTACCAGAAGACATCAAAAAGGCAAGCGACGCAGATGTCATTTTATACAACGGATTGAATCTTGAAACAGGTAACAGCTGGTTCGATAACTTGATGGAAACAGCTAAGAAAGAAGAAGGAAAAGATTATTTTGCAGTTAGCAAAAATGTAGAACCTCTTTATTTAACTAGCGGTGAAGAAAATACAAAAGCGGATCCTCATGCTTGGCTAGACCTGTCTAACGGAATAAAATATGTGCAGGAAATCGCACGTATATTCTCTGAAAAAGATGCAGAAAATGCGACACATTATAAGAAAAATGCAGAAACATATGTGGAAAAACTAAAAGAATTAGATACACAAGCGAAGGAAAGTTTTGCTTCTATCGAAGAGAACAAAAAATTATTAGTAACAAGTGAAGGAGCATTCAAATATTTTTCAAGGGCTTATGATTTGCCAGCAGCATATATATGGGAAATCAATACAGAAAGCCAAGGCACGCCTGACCAAATGAAAGCAATTATTGATCAGGTAAGAGCAAAAGAAGTGCCAGTTTTATTCGTGGAAACCAGTGTAGATCCAAGAAGTATGGAGCGAGTAGCAAAAGAAACGGGTTTGGAAATTTATGATAAATTGTTCACTGATTCTATAGCCAAAGAAGGGGAACAAGGAGATTCTTACTATCAGATGATGAAATGGAACATCGAAACAATCCATGAAGGTTTATCCCAAACAAAAGAGAGCTGAAAAACGCAAGGTCTGGCTTAAGGAGCGGACCTTGCGTTTTTTTACAAGAAACCGGAAAAAATTATGATGTTTTTCGGCGTACAGATACCCTTTTTGAGAAAATTCCGTTATAGTTAGAGTAAGGAAGGAAGGTGTGGCTATGAATTTTACACGTAAAGATAAATATACGATTAAAGAAGAAGTATTTCGATTGATCAGCCAGCAAGAAAATACCGACAAGGATCAAGACCTTCAATTTCTTGAAGCAGAATTAGCTAAATTATTCATAGCAAATCAAAACGAGACAACAGAACCAGATGAAGAGCAGCTGTACATAGGCAAATGGTTGTTTGATGAATTTCAGCCTTTAGATGAAAATACCGGTATCGGTTATTTTGTGTTCCTTTCTCCAGTCGGCTTCACACCTGGCGTATTAGTTAAACAAAACGACGAAATAACCGTCAAAGCATGGCCTGCTTTGTTTTCAGTAATCAAAGCAGAAGGAGTAATCAAAAAGATCCAGTCGGCCTATTATAAAAGTCAATTTATTGCCAACAGCAAATTAATGAATATGTTTTATAACCGTCTAGTAGAAATTGCCAGACCCGGAAAGATCCCGCAAACATTCACGTATACGCAGCAAAAAAATCTCTATGAAGAAGTACTGTATTCCCGCGATCTGTCTGAGTTTTCACCATGGGAAGAGGTAAGGCTCCATGAATTGTTAAGTACAAAACCAGTTTCTTTGAATTTTTTCAACGCATTGGATAACAAAAGAAAATTGATTTCGACAAATTATTGGGAAGTATTTGCTGCAAGAAAAAAATGGATGGAAGAAAAGAAGATTGCTGATCAGCAGATCCAGTTTGTCCAACTGAAAAAAGAAAAACTATATTATGGATTATACAGCCGTTAACAACAAGCGAGGAAGACCATGACATTAAAAGAAGAAATCATACTAGAAAGCAAACGATTAGGAATTGACAAGATCGGGTTTACGACGGCGGAGCCTTTTGATTCATTAAAAGAATCGTTGGAAGAGCAAAAAGCAGCCGGCCACACTTCTGGTTTCGAACACCCAAATATCGATGAGCGTCTTTATCCAGAAATGACATTTGATCAGCCAAAATCAATCATTTCCATTGCTCTTGCGTATCCTACTAGGATCCATGAAGAAGTACCTAGGGATGAAAAACGTGGGCAATTTGCTCGTGCCTCATGGGGAATCGACTATCATGATATACTGAGAGACCGATTGAATCGATTGATCGAATTCATCCAAACAAGAGCAGAAAAATGGCAAAAAGAAGAGGAATGGCGTCTAGCTCCGCAAGTAGACACTGGGGAACTGATCGATGTCGCTGTAGCACAGCGAGCTGGATTAGGATTTATCGGCCGAAATGGATTGTTGATCACCGAAGAGTTCGGTTCATTTGTCTATCTTGGTGAGATTGTCACTAATATCGTATTTGAGCCGGATAAACCAGGAGAGTTTGGTTGCGGTGACTGTATGCGCTGTGTGACTGCTTGTCCGACGAAAGCATTGCTTGGTGATGGCAGAATGAATGCACAGCGATGTTTATCTTATCAAACGCAGACAAAAGGGATGATGCCCGAAGAATATCGGAAAAAAATGCGAAATGTCATTTATGGATGCGATATCTGCCAGTTAGTCTGCCCTTACAATCAAGGAAAAGATTTTCATTTTCATGAAGAGATGGAACCAAAAGTAGATGAAGTATATCCAAAATTAAAGCCGATGCTGTCGATGTCGAATAAAGACTTCAAGCAGCAATTTGGGCATTTAGCCGGTTCGTGGCGTGGAAAAAAACCTTTGCAGAGAAACGCATTGATCGCTTTAGCTAATCTAGGAGACCGAACGGCATTGCCTGAGATTTCAGAATGTTTAACGGATGTCCGCCCTGTCATCAGAGGAACAGCAGCTTGGGCTATTGGACGTCTCGGAACAAAAGAGCCAGAAAAATGGCTTGATGTATTAGATGAAACATTAGCTAAAGAATCGGAAGAAGTCGTCATAAATGAACTAGAACATGCACAAAAATTGTTGCGGAGAAAGTTAAAATAAAAAAATAGCAAGCATTATTCATTGTTTTTGTCCAGTAATTGTTGTAACAATTACTGGATTTTTTTTATTTTTTACACTTTTTTAATAAATTATGAGAGATACAAATAAAAAAATTCTAGTTTTTTTACAAGAAATGAGGAGAAATGTTACAAAAACATGTGTTTTTCATGGAATATAAAAAAACATGAAAAATCGTTTCCTTTGTTGATTTCATTAGGTTCTACGACTTTAGTCTGATTTTTTATTTGTTCCAAATGTTACAAATATTAAATAATCCGTCATTTTGTCATTAAATGTCATGATTCTTTTACCTATGAAATATTTCTAAATGATAAAGTTAATAGCGTCGAAAGAATAAAAAACGGAGAAAAAAAGGAGTTTAATATGAATTCATTTAAGAAAATTGTTTTAGGTACAACTTTTGCTGCTGGTGCTACTGCAATGTTTGTAGGAACTACAAATGCTCACGCTGATGAAGTTTACACAGTAAAATCAGGTGATTCATTATCTAAGATTTCACAAAAATTTGCAGGAGACAACTCAATGATCGATGCAATTGCTGAAAAGAATTCAATTGCAGACATCAACCGCATTTATGTTGGTGAACAATTAACAATCCCAACTTCAAATGATTCTTCAGCAACAACAGAAAGCAACACAACAGAAAATACAGCATCTACAACTGAAACAGCAACGCAAGAACATACATACGTTGCACCTGTTGAAACAGTTGAAGTAGCTCCTGCTGCCCCAGCTGCTGCAACGGCGCCAACTTCAAGCTCTGCAAAAGAATGGATCGCACAAAAAGAATCAGGCGGTTCATACACAGCTACTAACGGACGTTACATTGGCCGTTACCAATTAGATGCTTCATACTTAAACGGCGACTATTCAGCTGCCAATCAAGAACGTGTAGCAGAACAATACGTAACATCTCGTTATGGTTCATGGGATGCTGCTAAAACATTCTGGTTAGCAAACGGTTGGTACTAAGCCGATAAAAGAAAAATGATGAAACCGAGAGTCTTGTTTATTCAAGTTCTCGGTTTTTTTTATGAAAAATAAATGATTTGTTTCCCTCAGCACAGCAGTACAAATAAAAACTCGGATAATGTATAATAAAGAAAACGCTTTTTTTGTTTAGGGGATGAGGAGGAGCCATGAGTACAAAAGAGAGTCTCGAATTAGAGGAAATCACAAGTGAAAATCCACTGCTATCCAGTATTCGATCCATTGTTGAAACGGCATTCTACGGTAATAATGTTCAAGAAGTTTTTGACAGGAAAACAGCTTATCAACTAGCAAAAGGGAGTCCAGGAACGATCATCACAGATATAACAGTCTCACATGCTGAAGAACTAGATTTACCAGCTGATGCTAGGACACTAGTATTCAATGATGGAAGTATTGTAGGAAGAACAGCAAGTGCTCGGCGTATCTTTGAGGACTTGGACAAGGAGCAAAGTAAATACGAGAAGATTTTGAGAGAAGCCGTGTATCAAAGTCGAAAGCGACAATTTTATCATACAAAAGTAATCGTTGGTCTATCTGAAGAATTTTCTGTACAAAGTCATTTGTTGATTCCAGAAGGATTTGAGAACAATTTGTATTCTTATATACTGAATTTTCAGCCAGCGAATGCGAAGACCTTGGCTACTTATCAAAAATCTGCGTCCTTTGACGAGGGAGATCTTTATATCTTTTGTGATCCCGAATGGACGCATGAAGCCTTTCCCAATGGACTCGTTTTATTTGATTCTCTCCATAATACAGCTGCTGTGCTAGGATTACGTTACTTTGGGGAATTAAAAAAAGCGACTTTGACGCTTGCTTGGGCATTGGGGAATCGCAATGGTTTTATTGCCTGCCATGGCGGGATGAAACAATATACTAGTAATGATCAGACTTATACGATGGCTGTATTTGGGTTGTCCGGTTCTGGAAAATCAACGATCACCTTAGCAAAACATTCGGAAGGGCACTCTGTTACGATCCTACATGACGATGCTTTTGTTATTTCTAGAAAAAATGGTTTTGCTACTGCCTTGGAACCTTCTTACTTTGATAAAACACAAGACTATCCGTCTGATGATCCGGCCATTTCTTCTTTCCTTACTTGTCAGAATGTGGGCGTGACATGTACAAGTAAAGGAGAAAAAGTCCTAGTGACAGGAGATATACGAAACGGAAATGGGCGGACAGTCAAATCACGTTATGCGACACCAGACCGAACCGATCATCTTAGCGAAAAGATCGATGCTGTTTTTTGGATCATGAAAGATGATTCACTTCCGCCAATTATCAAGATCAATGACCCGGTTTTAGCAGCGTCTTTTGGTGCAACATTAGCAACAAAACGATCAGACGCGGAAAATATCACTACAAAAAGACAGCTAGATGAGCTAGTCATTGAACCATTTGCTAATCCTTTCCGTGTCTATCCTCTTAGGGAAGACTATCAAGCTTTTCGAGAGTTGTTTTTGAAACAGCAAACAGCCTGCTATGTCCTGAATACTGGATATTTCGATGATAAAAAAATCAAACCTGAAACGACATTGTCAATCGTTGAAAGAATCGTGCAACAAACGGCAGAATTCAAGTCGTTTGGTCCGTTTGAAGACATCCACTATTTACCTATACCAGATTTTCCTGTTTCTTTTGAGGATACGTCTTATAAAAATCTGGTGAAACAACGACTTGATAGTCGTTTACGATTCATTGAAGCTCAGATAGGAAAAGATCTCTTGCCAGATGAAACAAAAGAAAGTTTGGAGAATTTGATTCAGAAATTGAACTAAAATAACAGCTTTTTCAAGAAGTAATCCATGCGCTATATCGCTCGGAATCCTTACTTGAAAAAGCTGTTTTTCTATGATGGATTTTTCGTAATATAGGTGGAGATGTCCTTTTGATAATCTTCCGTAGGCCAATGACCAGTATTTAAGAAGTTGGCTAATAGATAGCCGATATAAGGGCCTGTCGTCAAACCAGAAGAGCCTAGACCGCTAGCAGCCAGTAGACTTGGGTCATCTGGCAATACGCCAAAAAATGGGGAAAAATCTGACGTATAAGCACGGGTACCTACACGGAACTCGTATGGCCAGTTTTTTATCTGATTTGGATCGGCCAAGAACTGTTCTGTACTCTTAGTCAATCCCTTATAAGCTTCGCTAGTAGGAGCCAAATCCCAGCCTTGATCGTTCTCATGGGTAGCACCTAAAAGGATCTTTCCATCCATGAAAGGAATGAAATCAGCTTCTCCGTCAAGCATAGCAACAGGCCAGTCTTGACTCAACTTATAAGATGTCTGAAATGCTAAGAGCTGCCCTTTTTGCGGACGTATATCTGCAGAATAGCCTAATTTTTTCAATAGAGGCTTAAGTGCAGGACCAGGTGTCAAGATTACGCGGTCAGCTGTGTATTCTCCAAATGATCCCTTGATGAGCCAAGAATCGTTCTTCTTGTGCAAGGTGACTTTTGCCTGGATCTGCTCGATTTGTTTTTGTACTAAACGCTGACCAAGATGTTCTAAATATGCTTTTCCATCCAGACGACCACCACCACTGATACGCAGTGAAACTGCTGGCTTCAATAACGGAAGAGCTTGGGATGTCTGTTCAGGTGAAAGCCATTCGATGTTTCCAATTTCTGGCGCTTCTTCTTTTCGTTTCTCCGCAAGAACAGCTAATTCAGCTAAATCTTGTTCAGGCCGAAGCAAAAGTGTCCCTGATTGTGCATAAATCGTTTGATCAAGTTGGAAATCTTTTATAAGTTTAGGGAAAAAAGCAGCGCCGTCTTTAGCCAGACGATACCATTGTTTGTTTCTGCGTTTTGACAACCAAGGGGAGATGATCCCAGCGCTTGCTTTAGTTGCCTGTCCTGTCCCTTCATCAAACAAAGCAACATCGAATGTTGATGTATCCAAGTAATTGGCTAGGGTCATACCAATGATCCCACCACCGATAATGGCAATTTTTTCCATAAAAAAGCCTCCTTTTACAAACAACCATTTTCACACAAAAAAACGGCAGATGCAACACCTGCCGTATATGGAAACTACGCTTTTTTAGCAAAAAACAGAGAATAGACGAATCGAGCAAAGCTGATAAGAAGTAACAGCAATAAGACGCCCAATGCCGCTTTTGATCCTAGTGTAGTAGACACTTCGTAATTATGGGAAGTATGATGCTGAACATAATTGATAATAACCGCTACTAATGAAGTAGCCACAGCACCAGAAAACTGTTGCAAGGTATTGAACATTGCATTCCCGTCTCCTTGCAGTTCTTCATTCAGCGCATTCATTCCAGTCGTCATCATATTGCTGTAAGACAAACCGATACCGACCATATAAAAAACATGACAGGCAATCAATACACCCAATGAAGCGTGTCCGATAAGCAGGAATAATGCTAGCCAACCAATCAAAGAAAGGATCAATCCAGCAAAAATTGGCTTCTTCGGACCATATTGATCCAGCATTTTACCAGAAAAAGGAGAAAGCAAAGCACCAACCGCTGCACCGGGAAGCATGGCTAATCCAGCGACAAAAGGACTGCTTCCTTGAACGATCTGAAGGAAATTCGGTAAGACAAAAGACACACCAAGTAATAAAAACTGATAAACCAAGAAGCCAATCAAAAACAAACGGAATGTTTTATTTGAAAGAATGGACAGCCGAATCAGCGGATGTTCCACTTTTTTACTTCGATAGTAAAATAGGAACCAGCCAATCCCGCCAATGATCAAAGCAATCCAACTAGAAAGTGTTCCCAACGTACTCAAAAATGTCAGACTTCCACTAAACAAAAGACAGATTCCTAAAACGCTCCACCAATCCAAATAACCATTTTTTTGTACTGCCATCTCGGGAATAGCAAACCAGCCGATAATCAAAGAAAGGATCAAAATGGGCACAAGAAACAGGAAAATATGATTCCATGTAAAATGTGAAGTCATAATGCCTCCGTAAGTGGGTCCAATCGCTGGAGCAATGGCCGTTGTCAAAGTACCGACACCCATCATCGCGCCTCGTCGATTGAGGGGGGCAAATGTCAAGATAATATGGAACATCAACGGAAGAGCGATACCTGTCGCTGCCCCTTGGAGCAATCGACCAAACAATAGGACCATGAAGGTAGGAGAGAAGAAATCGATCATTATCCCTGCTAAGAAAAGCAGATTTGAAGCTAAAAAGAGTTTTTTGAGACTAAAATTGCGATTCAAATAAGTAGACAGCGGAACAATGATCGAAATCATCAAAAGATAAATCGTTGTTACCCATTGGACTTGTGCGGTCGTTAAATCAAACTGTCTGATAAGAGTGGGGAAAGTTACATTCATGGCCGTCTCGATCAATACGCCCGCAAAAGACATCATCCCTGTTGCAATTACTGCAGGTACTAAAAGCAGCTGTTTTTGTTTTGTCATTTACATCACCTCTAAAAATTTCGTAAAAAAAGAGAGTGATTTCTATTATAAAAATAGAAACCGCCTCTCTCTCGACACGCCGAAACGTGTTATCTGTACGATTTATTTACTTAACTTATTCTAGCACAAACTGAAAAATAGTGTCAACACGATTAGCCAAGTCACTCAAAAAGAGGTATGATAATAAATAACTAAATGGAATTTCGCGGAGGAAGAAAAATGGAAAAAATCGAATGGCGTAAAGACAAGAGCTATAGTATGAAAAAAAGCCCGCAAATACTAGAGGTTCCTAAAAAACCATTCTTTAGCATCAGAGGGATCGGCGACCCGAATCAGGAAGACTTTAAACGAAGAGCAGCCTGTCTATATGCAGTCAGCTATGCAATACGCATGTCGCCTAAAAAAAATTGGCTGATTCCTGATTATCAGCTGTATACTGTCTATCCATTGGAAGGACAATGGGGACTACAAGAAAAGTATTTGCATGAACCAGTGATGAAAAAAGAACATTTTTCTTATCAATTGATGATCCGACAGCCTGACTTTGTTACAGAAGCGATAGCACAAGAAGCCATTCAGCGTTCTTTGAGCAAACTTCCGGAAGACTTGAGAGAACAAGTAGCATTCGGAAAGATGGAAGAAGGTCTTTGTGCCCAAATCTTACACATCGGTTCCTATGATGAAGAACCAGAATCTTTTGAGAAATTAGAAGCATTCATTGCAGAAGAAGGCTATCAAAGAACTTCTAAAGAACATAAAGAAATCTATATCAGCGATCCACGAAAATCTGCACCTGAAAAAATGAAGACGATTTTGCGTGTCAAAATAGAAAAAAGATAGCAACCTGAATAAAGCCAAAAAATAAAAGTAAAAAATACCAAAATAAGAAGAAATATTACTTGTCTTTTGCTATAATCAATATTGAGAGGTGTCTAATATGAAAAAGAAACAGCGACAAGCATTGATCCGCCAAATGATTACAGAACAACCGATTGGGACACAGGAAGAGCTGCTTACACGGTTGCATGAAGCAGGTGCCGATGTGACTCAAGCTACGATTTCTCGAGACATCAGAGAAATGAAGTTAGTAAAAAGCCAAAATGAAAATAAAATAGTACGATATACATTATTTAACCAACCATCTGTTTCTTTAAATGAAGAACGTTTGCGTACGGCAATTAGGCGTGAGGTTTTACGTATACAGTCTGTTCAATTCATGGTTATCGTATTGACTGAACGAAATGGCGCTGATGTGGTAACGAATTGGTTAGACGAAGTTGCTTATCCCGAAGTTGTTGGAACGATGGCAGGTGTAGATACATTCATTATTATTTGCCGCTCAGAAGAAGAAGCACAGCGATTTGCGGAAAAATTAGAAAAAATGAGGGAATAACTGAGGAGGACTTTTATATGGAAAATATGAAAGCGCTACAAAATGGATCGGATATTCGAGGGATTGCATTACCAGTTGAAGGTCATGAAGTCAATTTGACGACAGACAGGGTAGAAAAGATCGGCTGGGGACTAGCAAACTGGCTAAAGAAAAAGAAGAAGTCAACTAACCCAACTAGAAAATGGACGATTGGGATTGGTCATGACAGCAGGATCAGCGGACCAGCACTAAAAGAGGCGTTGATCCGAAGTCTGAAAGAACAAGGGATACATGTCATTGATTTCGAATTAGCTACTACGCCAGCTATGTTTATGTCCACTCAATTTGAACAATTCTCATGCGACGCTGCGGTCATGCTGACTGCTAGCCATCTTCCCTATTATTACAACGGAATAAAATTTTTCACCTCAGAAGGTGGGGCAGAAAAAGAAGATATTGCTTATATCCTGTCACAACAGCAAAAAGTAAAAAGTGAACAAGCAGGAAGTGTGGAAAAAGCAGATCTTTTGACACCTTATGCGCAAGACCTAGTCACAAAAATCAAAAAAGGGATGGGAACACAAGATGACAAACCACTAAAAGGGTGGAAAATCATCGTGGATGCTGGAAATGGTGCTGGAGGATTCTTTGCTGAAAAAGTATTGAATAGCTTAGGCGCTGATACAACAGGATCTCAATTTTTGGAACCAGATGGTCGATTTCCTAATCACATCCCCAATCCTGATAACAAAGAAGCGATGGAAAGTATCAAGCAGGCTGTTTTAGCAAATGAAGCAGATCTTGGGATCATTTTTGATACAGATGTGGATCGTTCAGCTGTGGTCAGTGCTTCTGGAACAGTCATCAATCGAAATAATTTGATCGCAGTATTAAGTACGATCGTATTAAAAGAGCATCCAGAAACAAGGATCGTAACGAATTCTCCTACTTCTTCTCATCTACAAAAATTCATTGAAGAAAAAGGAGGCACCCAAATTCGTTATATTTCCGGTTATCGAAATGTGATCAATAAAGCATTAGAACTTAATCGTCTTGGGAAAGATACACAGCTAGCCATCGAAACAAGCGGCCACGCTGCATTCAAGGAAAATTATTTTCTGGATGATGGAGCATACGTCATCGCAAAGATCCTGATGCTTTTGCCAGAATTAAAAAGAAAAGGTATCACATTGGATGAACAAATCAAAGAGTTGAAACACCCTGTAGAAGTACAAGAAATCCGACTAAAGTTGTTCAGCGATGAACCACGCGAACAAGGAAACAAGATATTAGAAGAAATGAAGCGACTGTTGGAAGAAGAAAAAGGGATGAACTTCGACCCGGCAAATGAAGAAGGTATTCGGTATAATCTGCAAGAACCTTATGGAAGCGGTTGGTTTTTGATTCGTTTAAGCTTACATGAGCCGTTGTTAGTATTGCAGGTAGAAAATGACGAGAGCGGAAAGAACCAGCTAGTGGTAGAAAAACTAGCAAACTTATTCGGGCATTTTTCTGATCTTGAATCATTATCAGCAGAATAAACCAAACTTCTTGAAAGGTAGTTGCTTGGACAACAAAAAAAGTGGTAAGGTTAAATCGAGTGCTGGTGGGTGGCCAGCAAAAAGGAGGAAAAAAATGGTAACGAATATGGTTATTTTTTTAACAGTATTGGTCTATGGGGTCAACTTTCTGGTATATATGTATCTTAAAATCAATCATATAAAAGATTATTTAGAAAAGATTGCTATTTATTTTGGAACGAATATGACTCTGTTATTCACGAGTGGCATCTTTTTGTTTTTTGGAAAAATAGTAGAAGACGGTATTCTGGTATTTGAATAAGCAGAATTTTTGTAGAAAGCGCCTTACTTGTCATACACTATAACTATAGCAAGTAGCAAATGGTCAATCGAAAGGAGCAGTACAATGAAAAAAGCATACGAAACAGCAATGATCAACCATGGCGGGCGCAATGGAGAGGTCGAGGCACCCAATGGCTCGATGCATATGAAAATCACTCCTCCGGGAATCCATGCAGAAGGAACAAATCCAGAACAATTATTTGCAGCAGGGTATGCTTCTTGTTTCAATGGGGCGGTACAACATATGATCAAAGAAGCAGGAATGACCGCAGAGTCCACAGTAAAAGCACGTGTCTCTCTTTATAATTTAGATGATGGCGGCTATCAGATCGGTGTAGTATTAGAAGTGCATATCGATGGCATCAGCGAAGAAGAAGCTCAAAAAATTGCAGAAGATGCGCATGAATTCTGCCCTTACTCCAAAGCAACTAGAGGAAATATCGATGTAGAAGTAACGATTGTTTAGAAGAATAAAGGAAATCGAACCAGACTAAAAACGTGAAAGGACCGCTTTTTGTCTGGTTTTTTTGACAAACAAAGCAGATGATTTGGAAAATAGACGATTATCGGTTATCATATTTTTGTACCAATCGGTAGGTAAAAAAGAAGCGAGGGAAAAAGGATGGAAAAATATCAAAATATTGTGATCGGTTTTGGAAAGGGCGGTAAGACTTTAGCGAAGGCGTTAGCCTCAAAAGGCGAATCGGTTTTAGTCGTTGAAAAGTCAACACGAATGTATGGCGGAACATGTATCAACATCGGCTGTATTCCTTCTAAATCATTGATTTTCAATGGAGAAAGAGGAATCGACTTTACAGAGGCTGTTGCTCGGAAAGAAAAATTGACGGGCATGCTTCGCGCCAAAAATTATCATATGATTAGCGATGAGGCGACTGGGACAGTGATGGACGGTACAGCACGTTTTCTTTCTAACCATCAAATCGAAGTGACAAATAATGGGGAAAAAGTAATTGTTGAAGGCGAACGGATTTTCATCAATACTGGTTCTGAACCAATCATTTTACCAATCAAGGGATTGAATACAAGTCGCTACTTGATTGATTCTACGCAAGCAATGGATCAGGAACAATTACCGGAAAAATTAGTGATCATTGGGGCTGGATATATTGGTCTGGAATTTGCATCAATGTTCAATGAATACGGATCTAAAGTTGTCGTTCTTGATGCCCATCCTGAATTTCTTCCTCGTGAAGATGAAGACATCGCACAAATGATTTTAGAAGATTTGACGAATGCAGGGATCGAGTTCCACTTAGGTGTGACTGTCGATGAAGTAGCAGACCAAGAATCAACAGCTGCCGTTACCTTTACAGAAGATGGACAAGAAATAACAATCCAAGCGTCAAAAGTTTTGGCTGCAACTGGTCGAAAAGCTAATACAGCTTCTCTTGGATTAGAAAATACAGATGTTAAACTGACCGATCGCGGAGCAATTGCTGTGGATGAATATCTTCGTACAGATGCGGAAAACATTTGGGCGATTGGAGACGTCAAAGGCGGACTACAGTTCACTTATATTTCTCTAGATGATTATCGAATTATCATGGATCAGTTGAAAGGCGAGAATACACGAACAACGAATAACCGGAAAGCTGTGCCTTACAGTGTATTTATCACTCCAACTTTATCCAATGTAGGATTAACAGAAAAACAAGCCAAAGCACAAGGCGTCAATTACAAATTATTCAAGTATATGACAAGCAGTGTTCCTAAAGCACAAGTATTAGAAGATCCTAAAGGGGTATTCAAAGTTTTAGTTGATCCTGAAACTGACTTGATTCTAGGTGCAAGTATCTATGCGGAAGATTCTCATGAAGTCATCAACTTGATTTCGCTAGCTATGAATGGAAAACTTCCTTATACGTTATTGAGAGATCAAATCTATTCTCATCCAACAATGAGTGAAGCTCTAAATGATGTATTAAAATAAATAACGAATGGAGAATTTATCATGTTCAACAACAAAAATACAGCAGTAGTTCTAACTGACCCGCAAGTCGAGTTCTTGAAACCAGCAGGCGGTGGCTTTGGTTTGACAAAAGATATCTTAGAAAAATACAATACGATCGAAAATATGATCGAAATGGTGAAACAAGCAAAAGAAAAAGGATACAAACTCTTTATTTCTCCTCATTATTTTTATCCACATGACCATAAATGGCAATTTGGCGGTGCAGGAGAACATATGATGCTTGAGCAGCAGATGTTTGCTAGAAAAAGTCAATATGAACCAGTCGAAGAAGGTTCAGGAGCCGATTTTATCGAAGAATTGAAACCATATTTGGATGAAAATACGATCATCAGCTCTCCTCATAAAATCTTTGGACCAGAAAGCAACGACTTAGCGCTTCAATTGAGAAAAAATGGAATCGACACAGTAATTCTCGGTGGAATGAACGGAAACTTGTGTAGCGATTCCCATATGCGTGAATTAGTAGAGAGTGGATTCAATGTTGTTGTAGCGACAGATGCAATTGGTGCTCCTGGCCAGGAAGCAATGGATGCAGCGTTGACGAACTTTGGTTTTATTGCAGATCAAGTGATGACAACAGAGGAAGTATTAGAGCAACTATCATAAGGTAGGAACTGCTTTTGTCCTCGCAGTTCTTGAATCAATGAACATTTAGCTACAAGAGAACAGTTTTATAGTGAGGGCTGTGTCAGATAGTTTGGCACAGTCTTTTTTTAAACAATTAGGAAGATAAAATGATGAATTTATTGTATAATATAGGACTATGAGAGATGAAAAAGGAGAATATCATTGAAAACAAAGGAAAAGATCTTGGAAGCGACCAAAGATCTTATTTATAAAAAAGGCTATCATGAAACGTCGATCCGGGATATTCTAGCAGCTTCTGATACGGGAAAAGGTCAATTTTATTATTACTTTTCTTCAAAAAAAGAAGTTTGTCTAGCGGTGATCCATGCGCATATGGACGTGTGGCAGACAGAATTGTTTGAAGACATCTTAAATGCTGGAAAACAGCCAGAAGAAGCATTAGAAGAAATGTTGGATTGGATTTTCGCTGATCATGAGACACAAATCACTTATCATGGCTGTCCTGTGGGGAATTTGATTATTGAGTTGAGTACAGTGGATGAAGAATTCCGTCTATTGCTACTAGAATTAGTCAATCAATGGGTCAAGTATACGAAACAAAATATCTTGGCACTTTCTGAAGAAAAACTGTCCGATGCAGAGGCAGACCGTCAAGCCAAAGCGTTGATTGCTGAAATCCAGGGCAGTATCTTATTGTTGAAAGTCACACAAGATCTATCACTACTTAGACAGAATTTCCAATTGATCAAAGAAAGATTGTTAACTTCGCAAAAGGTTCTTTAATAATTAGAGGTTGTGATAGAAGTGGT
>NZ_BJLL01000036.1:0-27860 GCF_007996925.1 Enterococcus sp. NBRC 3427
TTTTTCAAGATAAAGTCAAAACTGGTACGCTTTTGTTTCCACTTATTTTTTGATTATCTTTCAGTTTCTCGTTCTTTAGCTCACGATATCGATTTGTTCTTTTAATTCTTCGATTTTCGGAGACAATATATTGCGACGTTCTAATTCATGCACCATGAAGTTTACGGCTTTAAGCAGCTCTTTCCTTGTGATGATTCCTTTGAAAACCCGTTCTTCTGTGACAACCGGTAAAAAAGGCGAATCGACTAACAAATGGAGTACTTCTTCTAGTTCCCAATTTTCATCAATCGTCGGAACATCCGTTTCTGTTACATCAGCAACTGTTAGTCCTTCTAACGGATCCATGCTGATTGTTTGCAAGTCAATCATTTTATTGACCACATCTGACAAACTTACTAATCCTACAAAGTGATCATCTTTTCCTAATACAGGAATTTTGGAATAACCGACCTTCGATAAGACAAGTAAACCATGGGATAATGGATGATGATACATAACATTTGCCACATTTTCTGCAGGAATCAAAAACGTTTCCTGATTTTCCAGCAGCATTTCTCTTACTATAGGTCCAATCATCTGATGGCCTCCATTTCTATTTCATTCAACACTACTATTTTACCGAAACCGGATGCAAAATTCATAAAATAAAGCTTATTTTTATTAAAAATTAGAGTTTTTTTATTCAGCACTCTCTCGAAAAAGAAAAGGCCAACTCTTCAACTGCCTGATGGGCACGGTTATAGTATTGAACAGAAATTTGGTCACCTAAACTTTCAATAAGAGCATATGATGGAATTTGGATCGGCCCTCTAGGTTGAGAAATGCTTCCAGGATTTAAAAACAGGATTTTCTGATCCATCTCACAGCCTATTTGATGGGTATGACCAAAAAACACCATATCGGCATTTGCAGCTCGAGCTTCGATTGCTAACTGTGTCAAACCAAATCGTACATTCGATAAATGACCATGAGTCATGAATACTGTATCCTGACCAGTTTGGATCACTTTTTTCTGTTCGAATCCTGGTCCATAATCACAATTACCTTGAACCACTTGGAATGTATCCCATAATGGGTCAGAAGCTTCTAATTCCGAATCGCCACAATGGAAAAAGATATCCACTTCAGAACGATAGCGATTTACTAAGTCAACGAGGATATCTCTGTCTCCATGATTATCACTTACTACTAAATACCGCATCTATCTCTCTCCTTCCAGCCATTGTTTCCATTCAGCACTCAATTTTTTCATTGCTTGAGCCCGATGACTGATCTTGTTTTTTTCTTCGCTCGATAATTCTGCTGCTGTTTGTTTCTTACCTTCTGGGATAAATAAAGGATCATACCCAAAGCCATTTTCGCCAGATGGTATACGGGCTACTCGACCGGGCCATTCCGCTTCTACTACAAGGCTGTCTTTTTTGGGTGCCGCGAATACTAATGTACAATGGAATTGTGCTGTTCTTTTTTCATCCGGCACATCTGTCAATTCATATAATAATTTGGCGTTATTCCCCGCATCACTTTTTTGTTCCCCTGCAAAACGTGCAGAATAGATTCCTGGCATACCGCCTAACGCATCCACTTTCAAACCTGAATCATCTGCTAAGACTGGTTGATCAAGCAATTGTGCAATCGTTTCTGCTTTTAATCGGGCATTTTCTTCAAATGTGCTGCCAGTTTCTTCCACATCTGGCAATTCAGGATAGTCAAGTAATGTTTTTACATGATATCCCGCTTCTTTGAACATATTTCGAAACTCTTCTGCTTTTCCTGGATTTCTTGTCGCAATGATGATTGTTTTTGTTTCTTCTATCCGCTCATCATTTTGAGTAAATTCTGTTAGCAAAGCATGTTTTTGCTCTTTGATCAAATCTTCAATCGCGTTTTTTCCAAAAAAGAGCATTTCATTCAACTGTTCTCCATCAAACGTTGCTTCTTCTCCAGTTCCTTGAATCTCCACGAATTTTCCTGATTCTGTCATCACGAGATTCATATCTACAAGTGCTGCGGAATCTTCTTGGTAGTCCAAATCTGTCACGCAAGTCCCATCCGGTAAGATCCCTACGCTAACTGCAGCAAGATGCTCTTTGATTGGATCTTCTGACAATTCCTTTTCTCTTAAAAGCTTTTCAATTGCTAGTTTCAACGCGACGAATGCCCCAGTGATGCTAGCTGTTCTAGTTCCGCCATCCGCTTGGATCACGTCGCAGTCTATGATGATACTACGCTCTCCCAGCTTTTCCAAGTCTATTACTGCACGCAAGGAGCGACCAATAAGACGCTGGATTTCCATTGTTCTACCAGAAAGTTTTCCTTTGCTGCTTTCTCTACGATTTCTCGTACTCGTTGCTCGAGGTAGCATACTGTATTCAGCTGTTACCCACCCTGTTCCTGTTTCTCTCAAAAAGGGAGGTACAGAATCCTCTACTGTTGCAGAACAAATAACTGTTGTATCACCAAAACGGATCACAACCGATCCCTCTGGATATTTGAAAACATTTGTTTGAAGCTCCAGTTTACGAAGCTCTTGGGCTTTTCTCCCGTCATGACGCATCCTTATTTTCCTCCCAATTCAATATGATCTACATTTAGGTGTCCGATTCCAAGCCAGTCTTCGGCTATTTCTTGGAAAAGTTTAGCAGATCCTGTTGTATAAAACTGACATAATGTCCGTCCATTTTGCGGTGAATTGCTCAAATTGAAATAATCGAGTAGCATAGATACTTCACCTACTGTTTCTGCTCCAGAATCGATCAGTTGAACATTTTCCCCCACTACATTTTGAATGATGGGGCGTAATAACGGATAATGGGTGCATCCCAAAATCAATGTATCGATTTTTTTAGTCGTTAACGGAGCTAATGTTTCTGCCACGATTTTTTTTGCCACAGATGAATGGTATTCATTACTTTCGACAACTGAAACAAATTTGGGACAAGCAAGACTTGTCACAGTCAATTCTGGCACTTTCTCTTTCAATGCTTTTTCATAAGCTTGACTTTTTACCGTACCAATCGTACCGATAATGCCAACTTGTTTATTTTGTGTTTTTTTTACTGCCGCTCTTGTACCGGGAAGGATCACACCGATGACTGGAATAGAAAGAGCAGCTTTGATTTCTTCTAAGGCAACCGCAGTTGCGGTATTGCAGGCAATCACCAGCATCTTGATTCCTTGCTCCACCAGATAATCCGTCATTTCCCAAGTATACTGGATTACCTGTTCCGCAGGTCTAGGACCATACGGGCAGCGTGCTGTGTCTCCTACAAATAAAATATTTTCATTCGGTAATTGTTTCAGGGCTTCTTTTACTACAGTCAAGCCGCCGACACCTGAATCAATAAATCCGATAGGGCGATTATCTGTCAATCGTATCATCCTTTTTTTCAATAAATTCTATCCTCCCTATTGTGTACTTTTTAGCATGAATTTTCAAGTGCTCTCACTTGCTTAAAACAATCAAATTCGCTTTTTTTCGAATGGAAAGAGGAAAAGCGGTTGTGACTTTAGTTTGCCACAACCGCTAAAAGAATCATCTATTAATAACTGTACCGTCTCTTTTCCAAGTAACCGGAAAGCAGCGAAAGCGCGTAACACACCACGAAGTACATAAGTGTCATGATGATGAACATCGGAAGCACATAATTGGTATTCTGTCCATAAATAATACGTGCCTGATGAGAAAGTTCAGGTAAAGAAATGATTACTGCTAATGAAGTATCTTTGATCAGTGAAATCAATTGGCTCACAATTGCCGGGATCATTGATTTGAATGCTTGCGGCAAGACGATCGTCCGCATTGTTTCTACATAAGTCAGTCCTGTTGACAATCCTGCCTCCATCTGCCCTTTCGGAACAGCATTAAGTCCAGCTCGGAAAATTTCCGACAGCATAGCTGATTCAAAGATCGTCAATGCTGCAACAGCAGACCAGAAGATGTTCATCTGGATGCCAATCTGAGGCAAAGCAAAATAAGTGAAGAAAATGATCAATAATAATGGAAGATTTCGTATGATATCGATCATAATACCAAGGATTTTGGACAAGAAAGGGATATTCGCAAAACGAATCACACCTGTCAGACCACCAATCAAGAAACTGAAAATGATCGAAAACAATGAAACTTCAACAGTAACCTTTAATCCTTCCAATAAAAAACGGACATTCATCCATGAAAAAGCACCGCTAAAATCCATGTATTTCCCCTCCTTCTATGAACGAACCGCCCATTTTTTCTCAAGATAAACCATTAAGTAAGATAACGGCAGCGTGATAACTAAGTAAAATAACCCAACGATGATATACGTATCGAAGGTATTGAATGTTTCACTGGCAATCAAGTCTCCTTGATACATCAAATCCAAACCAGCTACGATTGCTAAAATAGACGAGTTTTTTACAAGATTGATAAATTGGTTGCCTAATGGCGGAATAACGATTTTGAATGCTTGGGGCAAAACAATATAACGCATAATTTCTGAATAGGTAAATCCAGAAGACAATCCTGCTTCTGTTTGGCCTTTTGGTACGGTTTGAATCCCTGAACGTACTGTTTCAGCAATAAAAGCGGATGTATAGATAGTCAAGCCAATCGTCCCTGCTTGGAATCCGTCTAGATTAAACCAATAAATCGGTACGACAACATAAAAAAACATCACGATAATCAATAATGGAATGTTTCTAAAAAATTCTACATATGCCTTTGCTAAGGCACTTACTACTTTATTCTTTGATAATTGGAAGATTGCCATCAACGTTCCGATAATCAAACTAAACACAAGTGCTAAGACACTCGAAAACAATGTGATCTTGAACCCGTCGACAAAGATTGGTCCATAAGTCTGTATCAATTCGCTCATTGCCTCTCCCCCTTACTCTACTTTTCCTTCAGTTTCGTTTGGAAACCATTTTTGATAGATTTTATCGTATGTGCCATCTGCATGCATTTCCTCTAGCGCTTGGTTAACAGCTTTCAAGAAGTTTTCTTGTCCTTTGTTGATCGCAATTCCATAAGGTTCATTAGTAAACGTTCCGCCGACTAATTCGTACTCTGGATTTTCATCTGCAATCCCTAACAAGATCGCATTATCCGTAGTCATTGCGTCTCCCTGGCCAGATTGTAAGGCAGTAAATGCTTCTGCATAATTTTCCAATTCCAGAATGTTTGCATCTGGTGCATGCTGTCGGATATTCGCAGCCGACGTAGAACCTTTGACTGCTAGAACTGTTGTAGTAGCATTCAAATCATCTACACTTTTGATTTGGCTTCCCTTCTTTACCAACAAAGCTTGGCCAGCATCGAAATAGACATCTGAAAAATCGACTTGTTTTTTTCGTTCATCTGTGATCGTCATCGTCGCAATAATCGCATCGATGTTTCCGTTTTTCAATAACGGGATCCGTGTTTTAGAAGTGACTTCAACAAATTCCGCTTTTCCATTCTCACCAAGGATCTTTTCAGTGATCGCTTTTGCAATATCTACATCAAATCCTTGTACGGTTCTGCTCTCAATATCCATCATTCCAAATAATCGAGTATCATATTTGACACCCCAGATGATTTCATTGGTAGATTTGCTTCGCTCTAAAATATCTTCATTTGCCAACCCATTTCCTTTACATCCGGCTAGTGCAAGAAAAGCAATGCCTAAAAGGAAAATCAGGCGTATTTTTTTAAACCTGCGCATCTTTTTCCTCCTATCAATGATTGATAACTTTACTGATAAATTGCTGTGCTCGGACTTCATTTGGATTTTCGAAAAAGTCTCTCACATTTCTGCTATCTTCCAATACTTCTCCGTCAGCCATGAAGATGACACGATCCGCAACTTCTTTGGCAAAGCCCATTTCATGCGTCACGACAATCATTGACATGCCGTCATGCGCCAATTTTTTCATGACGTCCAATACATCACCAATCATTTCCGGATCCAAAGCAGAAGTAGGTTCATCAAACAGCAGCATCTCAGGATTCATCGCTAAACCTCTGGCGATTGCCACCCGTTGCTGTTGTCCACCGGATAACATGGAAGGATAAGAATCTTTCTTATCTAACATATTGACAGTTTTCAGAAATTTCTCCGCGTTTTTGATTGCAGTTGCCTGGTCTTGCTTTAACACTTTGATTGGTGCTAATGTAATATTTTCCAGAACGGTTTTATTAGGATACAAATTGAAATGCTGGAAAACCATGCCGATATTCTTTCGGACTTCTGTCAATTTTGTCTTTTTATCATGCAAGTCAGTATCATTAATTAGTAGCTTGCCTGAAGAAATCGTCTCTAATCCATTGATACAGCGAAGCATCGTGCTCTTTCCTGAACCAGAAGGACCAATGACAACGACAACTTCTCCTTTCTCGAATTCGAGATTGATATTTTTTAATGCGTGGAACTTGCCATAATATTTATCCACGTGATCAAATTTAATCATTGCCATAGAATTACACTCCCATTATTATTTAGTAAGATTTCTTTTAAAGATGTATAATAAAATACATTATATCTGATAGTTTAGTAATTTGTAAAGTTTCTTAGAACGTTTATTCTCCCATAAATATTTCTTCCATTTCTAATCTATTAGTTATTTTATCCTCTTTCCTTGTTTTTTCCTTAGGAACTGTTGTTTCTTGTCAGGAAAAACGGTAAGATATTAAGTGCTCAGACTTACAAATCGTAAAGAGGTGTCTTTTTTGAAAAATATTATTTTAACGGGAGATCGACCAACTGGGAAGCTGCATTTAGGGCATTACGTCGGTTCTCTAAAAACCCGAGTGGCTATGCAAGCAGATGAAGACAACCAACTGTTTGTCATGATTGCTGACATGCAAGCCCTGACCGATAATGCTAAAAATCCTGAGAAGGTTTCATCAAATGTCTTGCAAGTTGCTTTAGACTATTTAGCCGTGGGATTAGATCCTGCAAAATCTACTTTATTTATCCAATCACAAATTCCGGAATTAGCTGAGTTAACCATGTATTATTTGAACTTAGTCAGCGTAGGACGCGTTCGACGCAATCCGACTGTCAAAACAGAAATCGAACAAAAGAAATTCGGTGAAAGCGTGCCTACAGGATTCTTTATCTATCCTGTTTCTCAAGCAGCAGATATCACTGCATTCAAAGCGAATCTCGTACCTGTTGGCGAGGATCAAAAACCAATGTTAGAGCAGACACAGGAAATCGTACAAAGCTTCAATCATACATATGGTGAAGTCTTGGTGGAACCAAAAGGCGTATTCCCACCAAAAGGAATGGGTAGGTTACCTGGAATCGATGGAAATGGCAAAATGAGCAAATCGTTAGGAAACGGTATTTATATCTCCGATCCTGCCGATGTCTTACAGAAAAAAGTCATGAGTATGTATACTGATCCAAACCACATCCATGTACAAGATCCTGGACAAGTAGAAGGGAATATGGTCTTCACCTACTTGGATGTATTCGGAACAGATAAAGAAGCAATTGAAGAAATGAAAGCTCATTACCGCCGCGGCGGACTTGGCGATGTAAAGATCAAACGATACCTCATTGATGTATTGGAAGCTGAATTTGCACCGATCCGCGCGCGCCGAGAAGAATTGGAAAAAGATCCTTCAGCTGTTATGGAAATCTTACGTAAAGGTAGTGAAGAAGCTGCTAAAGTAGCTGCACAAACACTTTCTGAAGTAAAATCAGCAATGGGGATCAATTACTTCCATTAATTCATTTACTCTAAAAAACAGGCTGAAAAGGCCTGTTTTTTTATCTCGTCTCTGTGCTATTCCTTTTTTAAAATCAAAAAAAGAGATGTGACAAACTTGTGTCACATCTCTTTTTCAAATGAATAGTCTTCAAAAGCTACTTGATCGTTACTTACTATATTTTCCCTCTTAGCGAATACTTGCCTCTAGGTTTTCTATCAACGCTTTTTCGACTTTTTCCATTGCTTTATTGATTTCTTCATCTGTCAATGTTGCTTCAGGATTGACGAATGTCAGACTATAAGCCATGGATTTATGTCCTTTTTCGATGTTTTCTCCTTGATAGACATCAAATAATTGGATATCTGTTAAAAATCTTCCAGCAGCAGAATGGATCACTTCTGTTAATTCCTGATTTGTCACAGTTTCTTTTACAAGCAAAGCGATATCCCGGCTGACTGCTGGGAATTTTGTCACTGCTTCAAAAACGATTCCTTTTTGGGCAGCTTCCACTACAGCAGATAAATCAAACTCAGCTACATATGTTTCTGGAATATCATAACTTTTGGCAGTTGTCGGATGCACTTGACCGACAAAACCGATAAATTGTTCGCCAAGATAAATTGCAGCTGTCCTACCAGGATGCATTTCTTTAATTTCTGTCACTGTTTGATAATGGATATCTTCAGTGATACCTAGTTGTTCAAATAAGTTTTCTAAAAGACCTTTGATGGTGAAAAAGTCTACATTTTGTGTTTTCGTCTGCCAATCTTTTTCTTCCCAAACACCAGAAATAGCGATTGCTGCATGTTTTACTTCTTGCGGCAGATGTGTGCGCGGATCATTTTCTTGGAAGAATACCCGACCAATTTCGTATAAAGCAATCTCTGTATTTTTTCGAGCAGTGTTATAACTGATATCATCTAATAGTCCGCTGATCAAATTCATTCGTAATACAGAACGTTCTTCGCTCATTGGCCAGTCCAAACGTGTAATATTACTTTCTTTTATAACAAACTGTCTTGATTTTTCTTCTGTTGTCAATGCATAACTGATTGCTTCGCTCAATCCGCTTCCTTCAAAGATTGTACGAATTTTACGAGTAGTTTCTTGTTCTTTTGACAAGCTTCCAGCAACCGTTTCTCCACTTGGAAGTGTAGATGGCAACTGGTCGTATCCATAAATACGAGCAACTTCTTCGATAATGTCTGCTTCGATTTGGATATCCCAACGTCTTGGTGGTACGACTACAGAATAAACATGATCCTTTTCTTCATAGCTAAATCCAAGTGCTTCAAAAATCTCATTTACTTCTTTAACGACAAGAGATGTTCCTAAATATTGATTGATGCGTTCAAGTGAAATCTTCACTGATACGTCTTCTGCTTTGATCTCTGAACCTTTGACCGCGCCTTGTAGAACTTCCCCACCCGCAAGAGAAACGATCATTGCTGCAGCAACCTCACTGGCTTCTCCAACAGTTGCATGGTTGATCCCTTTTTCAAAGCGTGCAGAAGATTCGCTACGCAAATTAAATTGTTTTGCTGTACGACGGATCGAAATCGGATCAAACAAAGCAGATTCCAGTGCCACTGTTGTTGTTTCATTCGTAATTTCTGAATCTAATCCACCCATGACACCAGCTAAAGCAACTGGTTCTTTGCCATTAGTGATGACAAGATTGTCAGTTGTCAATTCCCGAGATTCTCCATCTAACGTTACTAATGTCTCATTTTCTTTTGCATGACGGACAAGGATCTCGTTTGATTTCAATTTGTCGTAGTCAAATGCATGTAGTGGTTGTCCGAATAAAAGCAAAATATAGTTCGTCACATCTACTACATTGTTGATTGGGCGGATGCCTTCATTCATCAAAAGATTTTGCAGCCATTGAGGACTTGGTTGGATGTTTACTCCTTCAATAATGCGGATTTGATAGGCAGGAACGACTTCTTTATCTTCAACTGTCACTTGGATCTTATCGCTAGCAAGTTGTGATGATTCTACTAATTTCTCGTCATCAAATGTAGGCGTCTGACGATAGATTGCCCCAACTTCATAAGCTACGCCACGCATTGACAATGCATCTGCACGATTTGGTGTGATAGACAATTCAATGATCGAATCATCCATATCTAAATAAGGAAAAACTGGATCGCCATTTACAGCTTCTTTTGGCATATAATAGATACCTTCAGCGTATTCTTTCGGTATAACACTGTCTGAATAGCCAATTTCTTGTAACGAGCAAATCATGCCATTTGATACTTGACCACGCATTTTCCCTTTTTTGATCTTCACATTTCCAGCAATCCGTGAGTTAGGAAGCGCAACGATCACTTTGATTCCGACCTTCACATTAGGCGCTCCACAAACGATTTGAGACAATTCGTCTTCACCAATATCGACTTGACAAATAGAAAGGTGATCAGAATCTGGATGTGGTACACATTCCTTGACTTCACCGACAACGATTTTTTTCAAGCCTTCTTCTGGAACCGTGATTCCCTCGACTTCGATTCCTGTTACAGACATTTTATCCGCTAATTCTTTTGGTGTTACATTCGATAAATCCACATAACGATTAAGCCATTTATATGAAACTAACATCTTCTTACTCCCCCTTGAACTGACTTAAGAAACGTAAGTCATTTTGATAGAAATTACGGATATCATTCACTCCATACCGCAACATAGCTACGCGGTCTGGTCCAAGGCCGAAAGCAAAGCCTGAATATTCTTCTGGATTGATTCCTGACATCTTCAACACATTCGGGTGCACCATGCCAGCTCCTAAAATCTCGATCCAGCCAGTGTATTTACATACGTTACAACCGGCACCACCACATTTGAAACAGCTGACATCTACTTCTACTGATGGCTCCGTAAATGGGAAATAACTTGGACGCAAACGGATTTCACGTTCTTCCCCAAACATTTTTTTCATTACGACTTCTAATGTTCCTTTAAGGTCGCCCATCGTGATGTTTTTATCAACAACTAGCCCTTCAATTTGATGGAACTGATGGCTGTGGGTCGCATCATCTGTATCTCTGCGGAAAACTTTTCCTGGCGAGATCATTCGTAGAGCACCCTTAGAGAAATCATGCTTTTCCATTGTCCGTGCTTGGACTGGTGAAGTATGTGTCCGAATCAAGATCTCGTCTGAAATATAGAAAGTATCTTGCATGTCCCTTGCCGGATGGTCTTTTGGCAGGTTCATCCGTTCGAAATTGTAATGGTCAGACTCCACTTCGTAACCTTCTACGATCTGATACCCCATGCCTACAAAAATATCTTCAATTTCTTCCATGATTTGTGTCACGATATGACGTGTACCATGTTTTACTTTTCTACCAGGCAATGTCACGTCTACTGTTTCTTTTGCCAAAGCTGCATTTAACGCCTCTTCTTCTAATATTTGTTTTTTTCGCTCTATTTCTTCTGTCAAAAGGTCTCGGATCTCATTTGCGAAACTTCCAACTTTTGGACGTTCTTCTGGACTTAGATCTTTCATCCCACGCAATACTTCTGTGATCGGTCCTTTTTTTCCTAACGTTTCAACACGTATTTGATTTAATTCTTTTAAATCTTGTGCCGCCGTGATTTTGACGATTGTTTCTTCTTTCAAGCTCTCTAATTGTGCTTGTAAAGACATGTGCTTGTTCCTCCTTTATAATTCCAAATACAAAACAAAAAGACCTCATTCCTGTTAAGGAACGAGGTCTTCGCGTTACCATCCTAATTTGCGGATAAATAAACTTACACCGCACTCTTACTTCGTTAACGACAGATGCCGGTCTGATAATGATCAGACGAACTCGGAAAGTGAACTTCATTTTTCAAACACAGGACCTGTTTTCAGTCTGTGACAGATCTCCCTGAACTGGTTTAGCCAAACTACTCTTTTTCGTCATCGTTCTTTTACTTATTCGTATGGACTATAGTTTACAAGATTTTTTTTACAAAATCAACCGCATTCTTCCTCTGTGACCCATTTTTCACTCCAAACTTGTATTTGACGCATTGCTTTTTGCAAGTCTGCTCCTTTTTCAGTCAAGAGATATTCTGAACGGCTTTTTTCACTACAGGCAATGTTTCGAGTGACTATTCCTTCTTTTTCTAATTCCTTCAAGCGTTCGACCAATACCCGATCACTAACCATCGGGATTTTTGCCGCAAGCTCGACAAAGCGTTGCGGACCATTTTCGAGTAGTACATCGATAATCAATCCGTTCCATTTTTTTCCTAAAATAGAGAACGTTTTTTCAAATTTAGGACACAAAACGAATTCTGTCTGTGTTAGCTCCATCATACTCACCTCTTCCCAGAGTATAGCATAATCCTTACAAAACATAAGTCAAGTTTGCTCAATTATAATTATTTATTAATGTTTATGATTCGTTTCACTCGAAGTAAAATTAGGAAAACATTTTCTACAGGTTTATTCAGTGCTTCTGACATTGCTTGTTGGTAAAGTCTTAGCTGTCCTTGATATTTTTGGACGATCGCGTCTATTTCTGCTGGATCATCCGGATGTAAAATGAAATCTGTTTTAAAATCATAGATATGGAGATGATCTTTTTCTTCTAAGTATCCATCGACGATTCCGTGGATCAATAGCTCATCTTCCTGATTTGGATAGTCTTGAAATACTTCATCAGCAGAAAGCAGCATGGAAAAAGGTTGTTCCCGTTTTACGTTTTCTTTGTTGGCAATCAACTGTTGCCCAAGTTCTGTTTGAAAGAACCATATAATAGAAGAAACATCTACTTTTTTTGCGACCTTTTCGTCTATTAACCGTTTCTTTACTAATTCCTGCAACTTTTGATTGATGCTCTCTGTAGTTGGCATCTCTAATGGCAGCAATTGCAGTAAAGCATGGGTAGCTGTTCCAACAGCAGCTGCCGACACTTGCCGATCTTTTTGTAAAAATTTTGGTTCTGCTAGTTGTTCTTGCGTATAACGGAATTGACGAGATGCTGCCTTTGTTTGACTACTTTCCAGAGTCAAACGTGATTCTTGTGTATCATCTGGATCTTCGAATAATCGTTTGATCTCAGATACAGATTGATAACTTGTGGTTTGCGAAGAAGCCTGATAAGGATATTCATAGGCTAGACGTTTTTGTAACGAATCTGCTAATACAGTTTCCTCTTCTTTCATCTGCTGATCTAAGTTAACCAGTTCTTTTTCAGCAAGCACCTGTCTTTGTTCAATGATTGATTGCTGATTCATCCATGAAATGGAAAACTGTGCATTTGAATCTTGAAGGAGAGAAGTCGAAACTTCTTCCTCTAAGTATTTCTGCATTTCAGGATGACGGATCAATCCGTAACCAATCCAATTCATTAAGCTGCTTCTGCCCTTCAAACGTAGCGCAGGATCAAAAACCAACTCCTCATGATCAGCTGCTTCAGACCACGTTTGGATCATTTGCTCTTTATTTTTATAGGAACCGACAATGAAAAGCTTTTGTTCTGCCCGAGTCAATCCTACATACAATTTACGCATTTCTTCCGATAACAATTTGTTTTGCTTTGCCAATTTGATGGCTTGAAACGGTAACGTATCATACAATACCCGTGTTTCAGGATCCATATAGCGAATACCTACTCCAAGTTTTTCTTCAAAAGCATACCGATTGCGCAAGTCTTGTAAGTTGAATTCTTTCGTCATATCTAACAAAAATACAACTGGAAATTCCAAGCCTTTACTTGCATGGATCGTCATTACGCGAACAGCATTATCTTCTATTGAAATGACTGGTTCTGCTAAGTCTTTATCTTTTTCTTGCATTTTTTCAATGAAACGCACGAACTGATATAATCCTCTGAAAGAACTTTGCTCGTAAGCTTTGGCACGATCGACCAATGCATAAAGATTGGCTTGTCTCTGTGCCCCTGCTGGCAGACCGACCACATACTCTAGATATCCCGTCTCATAATAGATATCCCACAACAAGTCAGTGATCGAAGAACGGCGAGCAAGTTCTCGCCAATGATCTAGTTGTTTGCCAAAATGTTCCAGCTTAACCGCTAATTCATCTTCGTTTGATGCTTGATAAGCAAGCACAGCATCATAGTAAGTATGTGCACGGTCGGCTAATCGGATGCTGGCTAATTCTGGTTCAATCAAGCCCACGACTGGCGAACGCAATACAGCCGCAAGCGGAATATCTTGATAGGGATTGTCAATTAATTGTAGCAGCGAGATCATCGTGCGAATTTCTGTCGCTTGAAAATAATTTTGAGCATCATTCATCTCCAATGGAATATCCAATGTTTTGAAAATCTCTAAAATCGTTAAGTTGTTCTTCTTTGTAGGTGTCAAGAGAACAATGTCTCTGTACTCTATCGGACGACTTTTCTTTGATTTTTTATCATAAATCATAAAGGAAGAATCAATCAATTGACGAATCTTCAGTCCTGTCATAAAAAGCTCGCCTTCTGTTTTGTCTTCCAGTATATCGTCAGTGGGAATCTCGATCTCTGATTCTTCCTGTTCTTTTTCATAGATCATGATTTCTGGCTCAAACTGTTCATTCTCTGGAAAGTCTGAAAATCCCTGTATCAGTTTGGCTGCTTCGTCATAATTGATTTGACCCACTGCTGGATCCATTAGTTGTTCAAAGATAAGGTTCGTAAAAGAAAGGACTTCTTTTCTAGAGCGGAAGTTCTCAGCCAAAACGATCCGACGTCCGCCTTCTTTCTTTGAAAAATTCTCGTATTTCCCGATAAATAAACTAGGATCTGCTAAACGGAAAGAATAAATGGATTGTTTGACATCCCCAACCATAAACATATTTCCCTTTGTATCATCAGGTTCTCTTAGCCAGTATAAAATGGCTTCTTGTAATTGGTTCACGTCTTGATATTCATCTACCATTACTTCTTTGAATTTTTTTCGATAATGTTTTGAAGCTTCACTTGGCAGCCATGCATCTTTCGTTTTTTCTGTGAGAATCTGCAACGCTAGATGTTCCAGATCATTGAAATCCAACACACCTTTTTCCCGTTTACGCATACTGAAACCGTCCATAAAGCTTTGCGTGACTTTTGTCATTTCTTCGACTAACGGTAGTGCTTTTTCCGTTAATTCTTCCATTTGGCTTGGTGAAACAGGAAAGTAACTTTTACTTATCTGCTGAATCAGTTTTTTTGCTTTATCCCTCATGCCCTTGACTTCATTGGAGATTTCTTTCAATTCTGCTTTACGACTGCTCTTAAAAGTTGAAAAAGTCAGTTGTTCCAAACTAGCATAAGCTTCTTCTAACCGATCTTGCAAGAAAGCTTCATAGACATTTTTGATCTGCTGTTGTTCTCCAGCCACTTGCTCATGCATTTTTTCTAACCCTTCACCTTGTGCTAACTGAGTCATCTGTTCATATAATTGTACACATTGGTATATATCTGCCAAAACTAAAGGACGGATTTGTTCTTGATATAATCGAGATTTTGCTAGCCCCTCAGTCAAACGATAATTATTGCTTAACTGTTCTAGCCATTTTTGGGGGTCAGGGTTGGCACGGGCAAACTCATAAAGAGAAAACACCAGATTCGTCAAGCCGTCATCTGAACGATCATTAGAAAAATTCATTGTTAATTGGAAAAATCGTTCATCATTTTCTGCATAAAGTGCTTCTCTCAGCTCGTCCCATACATCCTCCTTCATCAAGATCGTTTCTGTTTCATCTGTTAACATGCGAAAGACCGGATCGATATCAATTAAGTAATAATAACGTCGAATAACTGTTAGACAAAAAGCATGTAAGGTTGAGATATTCGCTGTGGGCAATAAAACTAATTGCTTAGTAAAATGCTGTCTTCGTACAGGGTCGCTTTCGCTGTTGACCGCTTCTTGTAATGCCTCTTGAATTCTTTCTTTCATTTCTCTTGCGGCTGCTTCAGTAAATGTCACAATCAGTAATTCATCGATATCAAAACCCATTTTTAATTTTTCAATCACTCTTCGAACAAGCACTGTAGTTTTACCTGATCCGGCAGACGCAGAGACTAACAAATTATCTCCTTGATCGAAAATCGCCTGCCACTGATCATCTGTAAATCGTTCATTTTGCGGTTTTAAAGGAATTTGATTCACTCTTCTTCACTCCTTTTCAATATTCTGCGCAGTGCTTCTTCCTTATCCATTTTCTCCAGACGGTGGTAATTATTTTCTTTCAGCATCACATCAAACGTACAGATGCTTCTGAATGGACAAAATTCGCAGGCAATTCGCTGTTTATCTTTATAAGCTGGGTTCAGTTTGATTTCTCCGGAAGTGATTGCATCTCCAGCTAACCGCATATTTTCCCGATTATGCGACATGAACAGTTGCAGTTCTTCTTCCGTGAAAAATTTGTCTTTGCTGAAACTACCTTTTTGGTATTCATCTTTCGCATTTTTTTTCACTGGATAGATCAGTGATTGTTCTTTTGCTTCCAGTGAATGATCTAGTACTTCTAAAAGAGCGGGATCATCGACAAAAACGCCATCATAACTAAATTTTTTCAATGTATTCTTCTCTACATCATCTGTCTCCGTCAATACAGGATTATGAACATGTAAATAATATGATCCTGCTGGTTTAACAGCCGCCTTTCCAGTCAAACGTACCGCATCCATCAATGCTACGTCCAGATACGTCAATAATTGCATAGCCATGCCATAATAAGCTTCTGTGACATCGAATGAACGTCCACTAGATTTGTAATCAACGACGCTTAACCAAGTATCTTCTTGTTCAGAAGCTACATCGATCCGATCAATTTTTCCTCGAACGTGGAGTTTACCACCATTACTCAATGGTAATTCCAGACCTGTGATACCTTTTGCTCCAGCAATCTGGCCAAATAAGATCTCCGTCTGAAGAGGATGCATGCCCGTATTTTTGCTCTGTTTTTGCAAAGCCCATGCTACTTTTTGGATCGTCTGTCCTAACTGATAGCGGATATAGTTCATTCTTGCGGAACTATCCAATATCTCAAACCGAAGTTCTCCGAACACTTCTTGCAGCACTTTTTCAGTAAAGTCTTTACGCTGCGCATCGGTCATATTCACTAAGGATAATTGGTTTGAAAACAGTAGCTTGAAGAAACGATCCAATGATTCATGATAAAAATCACCTGTTGCTGCTGGAGTCAGACCATAAACAGTTCGTTCTTTCAATTTCAAACCAAATTGCATGAAGTATTTGTATTCACAATTATAAAAATTCTCCATACGTGAAATCGAAGTATAAATTTCTTTTCCATAAAGCTCTTCCGCCATTTTTTCTGGCATCGAAACAGGCACATTCAAATGTTCCTGACTTTCAAAGATTTGTAAAGCAAAATTGCGCCATGAGGAATTCAGTACTAATTCTTTGAGCTTTTGCCAATGTTTTGGTACAGGTTTTTTTTCATCTAAAGCTAATCGATAAATCCTATTGACTGTATTGATTCCGCTTCTATAAGTTCCTACATAACAATCAGGATCGCTTTCGATCGTCAAATGCTCTTTTCTCTCGACGGGAACTGATAAATATTCTGTGATTCTGCGCAAATAAGGAGACATCTTCAGTGAACCATCTGTGTCATAGCTTTGTGCATAGCTAAGATATAATCGATCCGTTCCGGAAAGAAAAACAAGGTAGGCTTGGAAAGGCTCAAAAGAGATACTTTCTTTTGATGGGTCGAATAAAAACTGTCCATCTGGCAAAGCTTGATTTAATACTTCTCGTTCTTCACTGGACAACAATCCTTTTGTTTCTTTACGGTCTGGAAACACTTGATCATTCAAACCTAATGCAAAAGTGACGGCAGCTTGATTCGGTCGAACTAATTCCAAACGGTTGATTCGCACTTGGTCGATTGCGGTAGGGATTTTACCATAACTTAGATTTTCTAGACCACTCGTAATGATTTCTTGGAACAGTGACCAGTCAAAAGCCGATTCACCATAAATGACTACATATTCATCCAGCAGATCAATCAGCGCTCCCCATGTCTGCTCATGGTTTCTTGCCGCTTCTAAGTTTCCTCTGTCTACTTCCTGATTACGCCAAAACAATAATTGTTGCTGTACACCACTTTGAATCAAAAATTGATAAAAAACATTTGCGGCCGCTTGTCCTGTTTTGCTTTTCTTTATTTTTTTAAAAAATGCAGGTACAGATTTCTGAAATAATCGTCTAATCGTATTTGACTGTTCTTCCAGATACTGTACGTCTTCAATCTGTTCTGCTTCAAAATCATACGCTACAAACTGCCAGTCTTTTTCACGCGTCCAGTAAGTGCCTTGATAATTATAAGCAAGTGCAACATTTTCTGTAATGTCCAATTTTTTCCTGAATTCATCTCGTTCTTGTTTCCATTCATCCAGTTCGGTTTCTGTTTCCATCGATAGGAACAATTCCGTCTTGAAAAAACGCATAATATCACTTAGTCGATAAGAATAACGGTCAAGAGCGAACAGACTGTTGATCCATTCAATCAGCGGATGATTTTCCATCATTTGTTCTTCATCAATATAAAATGGAATCGCCATTTCTTGAAAGATTGGTCGAAGAATATTTCCATATAAGGACATATTTTTTGTCAGTACTTGGATATCACGATAACGGTAGTTTTCTTCACTGACTAGCCGTCTGATTTCAACAGCTAACTGTCGGACTTCCTCAGTTGGATTTTCAGCTTCCCACAAATGGAGAGCCTCTTGTTCCCCTAATTTGTGGACGGTTGCTTTCTTTTGGCTGGAAGTCTCTTCCCACATCGTTTGCAGCAACTGAAGCTCTGTCGGACGATTCTGCTCTGGCGCAAAACGATCTACTAATATAGGAACTTTCCGTTCTCTCGCACTTTGAAAAAGACGGAAATAAAGCTTTCCAGTCTCATGAAAGAGCGTAAGTACTTCTGGAAGATCCGCTGTATAAGGACGATCCAACAATAAATCGACAACTAATTGCCCCTTTTCCATCATTGCCTGCAGTAATTGATACTCTTGCCCATTGATTCGGGAAAAACCGCTGACGATAAATTTGACGTTGGTGAAATCTTGTGTCTGCATATAATTTGCTAGTATAGCCAGTGCATCTTCATTTGATAGTGTACGTTCGGTCAATTCGCTGTCATAAGCTGAAAAAATCAGCTTCAAGTCTTTCATTTTAAGTTGCTGGTCTTCTGCATTCGGTGAATCACCAAATAAAAGCATCAAATCTTCTGGTTGAATATTCCCTGTGCGCAATTCACTATAGAGTTCTTGCAATTGGCGAATAAATCCTCTTTTATTGATTTCTCCGCGAAAGATCGTTAATTCTTCCTCATGTTTTTCTAAAATCTGTCGCAAGATCATCGCAGATCCGGATTCTGATAATTCATTTCCTGTAAGAAGGGTTGTCTGTTGCAGCAAATACCAAGCCAGACGGTAAAAACTGAATACTTGAACATTTGTTGTGCTGAAAGCTTTTTTCCCGCTTCTTCTTCGCATCTCCGCTAAAATTTCTTGTTCCTGTTCGAATTTGCTGTAATTGGGAACAAGGAAAAATACTTGGTTGCTTGCATCTTGGTCGAGCCAAGCTGACGCTTCGTCGATCAAGACTTGACGGTGATCTTTTTTCCCGTTTCCAAGAATAAATTGTAAAGACATGCTTTTCCTCCTTCAACACATGATACGGTGCTTCTTTATTATATCAAAAAATACTGAACATTTGTTCTATATTCTTCAAATTATATACTTTTATTGTTCTGATATTTCTATCTTTTTTGAGTATACGCAAAAAGACAGGAATCGCTACAAATAAGCAATTCCTGTCTTTTCGTGAGTTGATTAATGGATAGATCCCATTAGTTTTTTGATTGGTTCTTTCACAGTAAATAGCAAGATACCACCAACGATTGCTACTGCACCGATAATACCGAAGTAGGCAGATTCTGTTCCCGGTGTGTAGAAGCGTGCAATTTGTGCATTGATTGCTTGTGAAGAAGCATCGGCTAAGAACCAAATAGCGATTGTTTGTGACTCAAATGCTCGTGGTGCTAATTTTGTTGTCACAGACAAACCAACTGGTGAAAGACACAATTCAGCAATAACCACGATGAAGAAACTTCCTAACAACCACAATGGACTTACTTTTCCACTTGTTCCATAAAGCATACCTGGCAACATCAATAGTAAGTATGATAATCCTGCAAACAAAAGACCAAGAGAGAATTTCACTACTGTAGATGGTTGGCGTTTGCCAAGTTTTGTCCACATCGTTACGAATACCGGCGTCAAAATAAAGATGAAAATCGGATTCAATGATTGATACCAGCTTGCTTGGATCGTCACACCAAATAGTGTAGATTGTGTACGTTCACTAGCAAATAAAGCTAAGATAGATGAACCTTGTTCTTGTAATGACCAGAAAATGATTGCTGCAAGGAATAATGGGATATACGCCCATACTCTTGGTTTTTCTTCAGCAGTTACATCTTTTGAAGTCAACATTTTGATAAAGTAATACAACGGTAAGATAATCCCCAATACACTGATTGTATTGACAAAAAAGTCGATTGTCAGATGACCAGTTAATTGTGCCCCACCGAATACTGCAGCAATAACAACAAGTGCGATGATCAAGTTACGGATGAATCCTTTACGTTCTTCAGTTGTCAAAGGATTCGGTGGTGTTGTACCCACTCCGTCTAATGTCTTGCGTCCTTGGATGATGTATTGTAATAATCCAAAGAACATCCCAATAGCAGCTAAAGAGAACCCTAAATGGTAGTTATATTCTTGACCGATTGTCCCAACGATTAGTGGTGCTAATAATGCCCCTAAGTTGACACCCATGTAAAAAATCGAAAATCCTGCATCTCTTCGCAAATCAGTCTTTGAATAAAGATGTCCGACCATGCCAGAAACGTTTGGTTTCAAAAAGGCGGTTCCTATAATAATCAATGCCATTGAAACAAATAATGTACTTACACCAAATGGTAAAGCCAAGACGATGTGTCCAAGCATAATGAAGACTCCACCAAAGAATACAGTGCGTTTTGCTCCTAACACTCGGTCAGATACCCATCCGCCGACGATACTAGACATGTAGATCAGAGATCCGTATATCGACATGATAGCTAATGCTGTTGCTCGTGGTAATCCAAGTCCCCCGTTGGCAACTGTATCGTACATATAATAGATAAGTAATGCACGCATACCATAATAACTAAATCGTTCCCACATCTCAGTGAAGAACAAAGTTGACAATCCCTTCGGCTGCCCGAAGAAGCCCTTGTCTTGCTGTTTTTCCATAATCTATACCCCAATTCTTTAAATTTTCAGAAAATATTATACATCTTTACCGAAAAATTTAACTAAAAAACTTATTTAAGAAATATAAACTAATTTTCTATAAAAACAAGTAATTTTTAATGGCAATATCATAAAAAAAAGAAGATAGAGATTTAATAATTATATATCAGCTGTTTTTTTCAAATAAGCAAAAATTCCTAAAACACAGCAATGAAAGCGATAACCAAGAAAATCCTTTTCTGACGATTTCCCTTATTAAAATTGTTTTTTGAACTTCGCTTATTTTTGTGAGCATATCTGTTTACTTACTTTTTGTAAGATGCTATACTTCATTTCGTAATCAATTAAAAAAATGCAAAACGCAAATCAAAGGAGAAATTTTATTATGACAACTTTTACTGACACTTTAAAAAACCGCCGTTCAATCTATCATCTAGGACGTAATGTTTCACTTTCTAATGAAGAATTGACAGCTTTGATCAAAGAAGCAATTAAAGAAAGCCCAACTGCTTTCAATGCTCAATCAACACGCGCAGTTATTCTTTTCGGAGATGCACATGAAAAACTTTGGGAAATCACTGAAGAAGCACTTCGCCCATTGACTCCAGCAGAAGCTTTCCCAAATACACAAAACAAATTAGCTGGTTTCAAAAATGGTTATGGTACAGTATTATTCTTCAAAGATACTGACGTGGTAAAAGGTCTACAAGAACAATTTGAATTATATGCAGACAACTTCCCAGATTGGTCAGAACAATCAAACGGAATCGCAACAGCGAACACTTGGGTAGCATTAGTTGATAAAGGATTGGGCGCAAACTTGCAACATTACAACCCAGTTATTGACGAAGCAGTTGCAAAAGAATGGAATATCCCTTCAAACTGGAAACTACGTTCACAATTAGTATTCGGTTCACCAGAAACACCAGCTGGGGAAAAAGAATACATGAACGATGCAGATCGCTTCCGTGTATTCGGATAATTTTACTTAAAAAAAACAGAGGTTGTGACAAACATCTTGTCGCAACCTCTGTTTTTTATTCTGGATCGATCATAATATCAATCTCCGCCTCATCGTTCAAGCGTTGGGACAAAAATGGAACTAATTCTTCTAATGATGCAGAAAATTTCAGCATCGGTCCCCGCCATCCGTTTCGGAAAAAATTCATTTTTACAATTTTAGAACCTTTTGGTTGGTACAACACGATTTTATTGATTTCAGAAAAAGGAACACCTTTTTTATCAAAGCTATTCAAGACAAGCCCTTCTTCTGTAATTCCTCGACTATCCAACAAAAAACTAATAAAAATCATCGCTGACAAAATCCCTTTTGCCAATTCATCTGCTGTAGGCTGACTGATGAGTGTGTACCAAATGACTAGTACTACCAAGAATGGTATGACCAAGTAAACCCATCGATTCCGAACAGTCCGATAAATAATTTCTTTTCGAACCAGCCAAAGAAATAAGAACATAACAACAACGAATAAAAACAATAGAACCGTAAAAAATGTTACCATGACAACTCGCCTCGCTTTTTCTTCTCCTGAAAACAGGAAAAGAATACTGATTTACCTTCTCAAAGAAATTGGACTTGCAGCACGCCGCACGTCCAATTATTTTCTTTATTCAAATGTATCATATTTTGCAACAACCATGCTTGCTTTTTCATCTAATAACTCTTGATCCTCTGCAGCACATTGGGCAACTTTGACCACGGCACAGTTTGTCATTTTTGATACAACTTCACCAACGACCGTTTTTGTAAAGCCAATTGGTTTGCATGCATATTGTTCTCCTAAATTAATCATTTCTTCCGTCATCAAAATCCTCCTAAACTGCTGGAACTTTTCTCCATATTACAATTGCTATTTTTTGGAGATTTAACTATTTGATTTTTTGTTTACAGTCAAAAATCAACCTTACAGGCATTATAGCGTACTGTTTTCGTTTTCACAATTAAAACAGCCGTTGTATCTAGAAGAATTTTTTCTAGAATAATAAATAATATTCCTCAAAAACTGATTATTTCTTACATATTTAAATAAAATACTTCCCTTCCCAATAAAAATACACTTATAATAGGAAAGATAAACAGCTGAAAAGGGAGATTTCCAATGAAGAAAAAAACATTTAAAAAACTATTGTTTCTAGGAGGTACAGCTACTCTTTTATTAAGCGGTACAAGTTATTACCTACATATCCATTCTTCAGAACATACAATGAATACTACACAAAAAAGTTCAACACAAAAAACGAAAAAGACAAAAGAGAAAGCAGAAGTTTTGCTAGATGTTCCATTAGAGAGCCAGTTTGACTCTCCTTCTCTAGAAAATGGCTGCGAGGTCACTTCACTTTCCATGCTTTTATCTTTTTATGGTTATGAAACGACTAAAAACCAGTTAGCTGAACAATTGGACTACGTTCCTGTTTTCAATGCAGATGGGACTCATGGCGATCCTAATGAAGGATTTGTTGGAGATATCAGTGGCGGAGACTGGGCTATGGGCGTCTATGTCCCTCCTGTTGCCTCTCTTGCTCAGCAGATCGTCCAAACAGATTATCATACCTTACCAAAAACAGATGCTCAACTAGATGATATCAAAAAAGCTCTATCTAAAGGGAATCCTGTATGGACTTCCGTGACTATCAATTTTGAAGTTCCTGATGAAACTGATTTTATGACTTGGACAACAAACAACGGAGAAGTAAGAGTCACTCCACTTGTTCATGCTTGTGTAGTCACTGGATACGACAAAGAAAATATTTACGTCAACGACCCCTATGGCGTAAAAAATCGAGCAGTACCGATCAATGATTTTTCGGCCATTTTCACTGCAATGGGCGGACAAATGCTAACTTTGGAGAAAAGCTAGTAATTAAAGTAAAAATCCCTTATACTCTAGATACCGAACCTTTGAAGGGAGCACAGATAATGGAAAAATTCACTCATAAAAAAATGGACCCAAATGAAATTCCGATTATTTTTGTCCGTGACCGCAAAGGAAATGTTCAAGGTAAAGTTTCTATTAATGAGTGGAACGAACGGCGCAGACCTGCTACCCTCAATGAACTAGAAATCAAACTGTATCGTCAAGCTCTTGTCTATTATGGAGACCAAGAGTATGGAAAAGCAATCGATTTATTAAAATTTCTGATCGCTCGAACGGAGTACACCCACTTTGAATATATTGAGCGTTTAGCAAACATTTACCATATCCTGAATGAACCTGTCAAAGAATATCAGTTGCTTGACTCCGTCTTGTCCGTAGCAGAGCGGATTGCCCTTCCTGCTGGATTGGAAAAGAAGCTGGTGCGCCGCCTTTTACGAGTAAAACAACAACTATCTGATCAAGAAAAATAACTTGCGTTTTTTTAGAAAAGTGCTATGATTATTTTGTTGAATAAATGGGATGTAGCCAAATTGGTAAGGCACTTGACTCTGAATCAAGCAATTGTAGGTTCGAACCCTGCCATCCCAATTTGATGAGCTTGTTGATAAGAAATGAACCCCTGAAAAAAGATCATTCTTTTTTCAGGGGTTTTTGGAATATTTTTATTATTCATTGTACAGTTTACATAATTTTATTATAATTAACAATTAAATCTGTAGCACTCATACAGTAGATTTAGCCAATAATTGCTAATGCTTTTTCCGGAACTTTTTCTCTAGGAACTTCTTCATACATTTCTATGTGTGCTCCTTTATTGCTGATTTTCAAATAATGATTTTCTTTTAACACAGAAAGTCCATTAAATTCAATTGTACGCTCTTCCCCATCGGCATTAGCAGCTTTTTGAACATACCTTGCCGTTCCATATTCATTTACTTCCTCTGGTTTTTGTGTTTTTACATAGACCTCACCTTTTTCAACTAATGGATTTAGTTGATCAAGTATACCAGGGATTTCCCCGTAACTTCCTTCAGTATAGTATTTCAGTCCAAATAGCAAAATACCACTAATCGCCGCCAATCCTATCAAATATTTAATCACTTTCATCTTTCTACCTCCTTGTTATATATTCAGTATATGGGGCAATTAGAAAAATTCCATCCGACCTAAGTTGGAGATTTTTCTCCTACTTTAGAAGCGAGAAACAAGTGTTTTTTTAGTAAAAATGATCGTTATTTGATATTATGGTGATGTGGATAATTTAGATTTTCTCGCTTTATCCATGGAAAAAAATCAAGTTGATGGCAAAGGATGTGTTCAAAATGAATCAAGAAGAATTATTTCAAAAAGTCAAGGAAATGATAAAAGGCGGCAACTTCGACGGCGCAAAACGATTTATCGAAGAACATAAAGAACAACTAGGTCCTTACAAAGAGAAAGCACAAAATCTTCTAAAAGACGTAAATATCGACAGTGTGAAAGACAAATTCAAAAATCTATTTAATAAGTAGGATTTTTCATTTCTGGAACACCGTGAATCAGAAGTTGTGAAAGAGACGTTCAGCCTTATTGCCGATAGGCTGTCTCTTGAACACCGTTTGTCCAGAAGAAGGGACTGTGACAAAAATCGTGTCACAGTCCCTTCTTTTTTCTGAATCATTCTTGTTAAAATAAGCGTGTTGGATCATAGTGATAAGTCACATTGCCGTTCAGCGATGCTTTTCCTACCACATATTTACGATTCTCCAATTTCAGCCATGCTTCTCGAAAAGCCATCAATTCTTCTCTCTTTACATCGATTTTTTCGATTTTTCCATCAATCAAATCTTGGATAAGTTGTTCATATGGATTCATTTTTTTCCTCCACTTGCTGTTAATCAATAAGTTGTAAAAATAGGTTCATATGCCTTTTTAGTATCCAGATCTTCTCTGACTTTGACTGTCGTATAAATAATTTTTTCTACTGGGATACTATAATAACTACCTTCACCGTTATTGAATCGGTGAACGTCTTTCTTTGCTAAAATACCATTGATTTTATTCGTCAGTACACGTTGTTCGACACTATTGCTTACAACATAGTAAATCACCCGAATATTATTGATTAAATGCAAATCGATTTCTAACACTACATGATCCATGAAAATTCCACTCCTTCTTTCACTTTGATTATAGCAAGTTTTCCCTATAAATTCAAAATCAATACATATTTTACTGGATAAATCCATAGAACTGCTTGCGCCTTCCCGCACAAAGTGTTATTTTGTATCTTGGACTTTATTTATTGGAGGCAATAGTATGATCGCGATCGGTCAGTTTGTTTTTTATATTCCTTTTTTTATTATGCTAAGCATTCTTTTCTATTACATAAAATGGACGAAAAAGAAGTTTTCAGTTTTACTGGCCTCTTTACCTGCCGTATATTTTACTTATCAGATTTTTTCTTTTAGACATTGGGAAACAACATCTGTATTAGTGATACACATCATCGAATTGACGCTTGCAGTAGTTTTTCTAATCATTTGGATCTATTTTTTATATAAAAATCAGAATTGAATCCTAGCAGTTTCAAAAGAAAACGATTAAAGATACAGCAAATCTCTGCTGATCTTTAATCGCTTTTTTCTATTCTGTGATACCAAAAAAATGTTTGAATCGGTGAAGAAGTGTTCCTTGTTTTAATTCTACAAATTCTTGTGCAATCGGATATTTTTCTTCCAAATTTTCTTTGTTCTTTTCAATCAGACTTTTTGCTTCTTCATATTTTTTATCTGCACATAATACTTTTACTTCCTGTAAAACTTTTCCTGCTTCCATTTACCTCACCCTCTTGCCTTTTTTATTGCTTTAAGTTTGATTTAAGCTATACGCATTATTCTATATTCATCCCAAATAACCTTTTTTCATTTTTTACTCCTCGAACCAGTCAGTTTTCTAAAGACTGATTGGTTCGTCTTTTTTATTTTTCATCCATTTTATTCTGCTCTTCTGCTAATTTGTCTAATGCTTTAATGGATGTGACAGTTTTCGCATAATCATAGCTGTATAATTCTGTAAATTTATCAGGCAGAACAAACCAAGCTGGATGGTAGCCGTTCGCAGTGATTGGGAATCCTTTATCTTGTTGATTATCTCCATCCCACCTTATAGCAACACCTTTTTTTCCTTTCCACTTTATTAAAGCAATCGAGTATCCTTTTTTTGTTTGTGTGCCGTCTTCAATAATTGCTAAAATTTCTATTTTTTCTTTTGGTGCACGAACTTCTTGAGGACGAACCATTTTCTATTCCTCCCTTATCTAATTACTTCACGACCAATACACTGCAAGGGGCATGTGAAACGACATAAGAAGCGGTCGATCCGACTAGTGCTTGTTGTATAGCTCCTTTTCCTGTCGCTCCCATAACGATCAAATCAATATTTTCTTGTCCAGGGATGACATTGGCAATCAAATTTCTTGGATCTCCAGTTTCAACTATTGCATGGATCTCAGCAATGCCGAACTCTTTGGCATCATTGATTTTTTTCAGCATGGCTACTTCTGTTCTTTGTTTTTCATCTGCATAGATTTTTGAAAAGGCATAGGCACTATGGGTCAGCTCAACTTTGTTGATGATTGACACGATAAATAAGTGGGCTTCATTGTCCTTTGCTAAGTCAAGGGCTTCAGCGAACGCTTTGATCGATTGTCTTGATCCGTCAACTGCTACCATGATGTTCTGGTATCTCTTACTCATTGGAACCGCCTCCTTTTTCTTTTATTGTAACATCTCAAGCAAAAATACAAAAAATATACGCAATATGTAAATAAAATGATGATTAAAAGCAATTTTTTTCAAGTTATTTATACATTTCTATTCTCATCAGAACACCTGTTCTAATCCCATTATTTCTGCATTATGTGAATTTCCTCATCATTTTTCACATGGGATGAACATCATTCTGTTACAAAAAACGTGGATTTGTCATAAATTGTCATGCTTCTTTTACCTATGAAATATTTTCACA